>CAZADK010000327.1:0-5481 GCA_964483855.1 uncultured Rhodoferax sp. | reverse complement strand
CCGCTTAGCCTGGAGTATCCCGGCCATCAAGGCAGCAATGGGTATCACCCCATGAGCGCCGTCCACAAAAGCGAATGCCCCGGTAGCACGGGGCATGACGCAGAAAACCAAAAATCCAACGACCTCGATTTTCCCACAGTGGGACGCAAAAGCAAAGCCATATCGACAGTCATGGCGCAACTGGCCTTGCATGGGTATGTGGTTCATGCTGGCGACGACGGAGACTACCGCGTGAGCAGGCGGGGGATGTCGCAGGGCTGCGATGACCTCGAAGCCCTGCAAGACTTCGCTCGGCAGATCGGAGTCGCACCATGAAATTGCCAAATTCGCCATCTTCGCGGAAACAAACCGATCAAACCAATGTAACCAACTCGGCCATCACGAACGAGCAGTTCCTGGCGGCAGTTTTCAAGGACATGCCCGAACCGTTGCGCCCGTTCGTGCTCGGCTTTCCCGGCAAACCCAAAGACCGCAGAGCCTGGGGGGGCGAAGCCTGGCGCGCAGGCAAGACCAGCACCGCTGACCCGGCGCTCAATTGGTACTTCACCCTGGCGGCATACGGTCCAGCCGACGACGGATACCACCGTCAGGAGAAATTCTGTCGGGCAGTCTGCGGCGTCATGTTGGACGACCTTGGCACCAAGGCATTACCACTCGAACGCCTGGCGGGCTTCCAGCCGTCCTACGTGATCGAAACAAGCGTGGGCAACTATCAGGCGGGCTATCTGTTCACGCAGCCGCAGACCGATCTAGATGCCGTCAAGGGCCTGAATCAGAGCCTGGTCGAAGCTGGCCTATGTGACCCCGGCGCAAAGTCGCCAGCGACTCGTTACGGGCGTTTACCAGCGGCGTGCAACGGCAAGACCGACTCGGCTTTTCAATGCAGGCTGATCGAATGGCATCCTGACCGGCGCTACACCGTAGAGGAGATCGTCTCCGGCCTGGAGCTGGCGCCACTGACCGAAACTCGCAAGACTCGCACCAAGGGCGCCGCGCCCGACCGCACCGGCGAGGGCGATGTGTTCATCCCGCGCGCAGAGGAAAACGAGGTCATTACCGCGCTGAAACAACGCGGGCTCTACAAGCAGCCGCTGGGCAGCGGGCGCCACGATATCACCTGTCCGTGGGTACAGGAACACACCGACCGCGTAGACCACGGCAGCGCCTATTTCGAGCCGTCGGACCTGTATCCAGTTGGCGGGTTCAAGTGCCAGCACGGCCACGGCGACAAACTGAAAATCGGCAAGCTGCTGGAGTTCCTGAGTGTTACCCCGGCGGCAGCAAAGCACAAGGCGACGATTAAAGTCGCACCAGGCGAAATGCACCGCATTGTTGACGCTGCAGAAATGCTGCTGGCGCAAAACGGGCGCTACTACCAGCGAGGCGGGATTATTTCAGCGGTACAGACCGACCTTGAGAGCAAGGCCACCTGCATCAAGCCGGTTTCGCTGAATGCGCTGTTGCGCGCCGCGTCTGGCGTGGCGATATGGACCCGGTACGACAAGCGAACTGATGCAGATGTTGTGTGTGATCCACCGCAGCGGCATATCGGTGTGCTGGCGGATTCCGAGGCATACAACCACCTGCCCGCCTTGACCGGCATTGCGCGACAGCCCTATCTTCGCCCGGATGCATCAATCGTGATCGACGCTGGGTATGACACGCCGACCGGCCTGTTCGGCGCATTTGATGCGCGCAAGTTCCGCGGCAAGGACAAGCCCAACAAACAGGATGCAGAAAACGCGCTGGGCGAATTGCGGGCGCTCCTGAAGGAGTTCGACTTCGCGGACGCCTGCGACGAAGCGGCAGCGGTCGCGGCCATGCTCACGGCGACCGTTCGCCCGAGCCTGCCTACGGCACCGTTGTTCCACGTCAAGGCACCGCAGATTGCATCGGGCAAAAGCTACCTGACCGGGATCATCGCGGCCTTCGCAAGCCCGACTACCCCGAGCGCGCAGACGTTCCCGACCAGTGAGGAAGAGTGCGCGAAGCTGCTGCTGGCGACGCTGCTGGAATCCCCCGCCTGCGTGATCTTCGACAATCTGACCAGCGACCTGATCCCGTTCAAAAGTCTCTGCTCAGCCTTGACCGAGGAACACCTGACCGGGCGCATTCTGGGGGTAAGCAAGACCGCTACCGTGGGCACGCGGTCGCTATTCCTGAGTTCTGGCAACAACGTGGACGCCGTACGCGATATGGCGCGGCGCTGCATCACGATTGCGCTCGACCCGAAGGTGGAGACACCTGCAACGCGGCAATTCAAGTCTGACCCGCTGGTTGCAGTCCGGCACGAGCGAGAGCGGTATGTGTCGCTGGCCTTGACTATCGTGCGCGCCTGGATCGCAGCGGGGCGCCCCACCACCAAGTGCAAGCCGCTGGCCAGCTACGGGCGGTGGAGCGACTGGGTCCGTCAGCCGTTGCTGTGGCTTGGCATGGCTGACCCGGCGGCGCGGGTTTTTGAGCAACTGGCGCACGACCCCGACCGCGAAACGCTGGGCAGACTGCTGCACGCCTGGCGCAAAGCATTCAGCACTGAACCGACCATGATCCGGGACGCCGTGGCTAAGGCGATGGTCAACCCAGAGCTGAACGAGGTCGTGCGCGAAATTGCGGAAGAGCGCGGCGAGATCAACCGGCGGCGACTCGGCAAGTGGATCGCCCGGCACCAAGGGCGCATCGTGGATGGACTGCGATTCGAGCGCGCATCGGGAACCACGGCGGCAGAGCGTTGGATTGTAAAGTTGGTTACATCGGTTTCGTCGGTTAGTTCCAGTCAACCCGCTGAAAGTGTCAGCGAAGAATCTGCTGATGACGTGGTGGAGATGGTGCCGTGAGCACCGACACCTTGATCCGCAAAGCGCTTGACGCGGGCGTAGAACTACGTTTCGTTGCCGGGCTCCTCAAGGTCACCGGGAACCGCAAAGCAGTGGAGTGCTGGGCACCGCAACTGCGGCAACACAAAGCCGAATTGATCGAGGCGTTACGCACCTCGGCGCCTGAAGTGGATTGGAAGCCGCTCGCTGCTTAGTACCACAGCCACCACTTCAGATGCACGACCTGTCAGGCGGCAGGACGCGGCGGCATACACGGGCTGCGTTGTGGCACCGGCGCGGCGCTGTGGAGTGCTTACACCATGCCCGGCAAGGTGGCGCTCTGATCGAAGGTGGCGGTTGGTTCGGCTGGCCCGTGACCAAAGGCACTCGGCCATCTGCTCGGGCGTCTCGGGCACCATAAAAGCGCAGCCTTGGGTGTCAACGTTGACAGTTGTACGATGACTTGCGGTGTCAACGTTTACACCTGCGCACGGTCTTGGGGTGTAAACGTTTACACCTGCGGGCAGCACAATGGCCCTTCGGACGACGGTTGCTCCAGTGTCAGAGCGCATCGTCGTTCTCCACCTGATGCACGATTGGCAGCGTCGAGCGGCGCATGGCTTTGACCAGGGCCACCAGCGGGTTCGCATCGTCGGAGCCGCTGAGCGTGTCGATGCCGTGCGCCTCGCGCTCCAGGCCGATCATGATCTTCATGGACTCGGCCAGCTTCTTCATCGTGTCCACGCGGCCGGGCAAGCTGATGACCTTGTGGTACAGGTCGTTGAGCTTGTCCTGGCCCTTGTCGTCTGGCGCGCGCATGAGTTCGCCAAACTGCTCCAGCAGGTCCGCATCAATCACGGATGCTTCGAGTTCGGCCAGCATGACCGTGCTCAGAACGCGAACGCGGCTGATGCTTTTGCGATGGGCCATGCGAACGTGGGCCTGGATCGCTGCCTCTGAGTCGATGATGTCTACCTCGCTGATTGCTGGCGCGCGGGCTGCGCGCTCGCTGGCGGGCTCGGACAGCTGCGGTGATGCCCAGGGTGCTCGTGCCGGGGTGAACCTCTCCTGCGCTGCCTCGCGCGCTGCTTGACGCGCAACCTTTGCATTGGCCGCAAGGCTGACTCGAACCGACAGGTCACGCGCCCAACCGTCCTTCTTGACCTTGCGGTTGATGAGGGTGTGCGATACACCATGCTCTGCAGCAAGCTCGCGCACACTCATTGTGTTGGTCGCGTACTGCAGTTTGATGCGCTCCCAGCCGATCACGCTGCGCAATGGCGCGCCCGTGGCAGCGTCGAAGGTGTCTGTATGTTCGCTCATTTGCCTGCAATTGGACAGGCGAACTGCAGGAAATAAACCCGGAACAGGCTCAAGTGGAAACGGAAACACCCAATCTGGAAACAGCGTGGGGTCTGTGACTTGTCCCTGGACTGTGGCAACGTTGTCAGTAGTTCGCTGGCTTTATGCGTCCGCCACTCCCGATTTCACCAAGAGCGATCCAGCAATCCGTGTGCCATGCCATATGATTCTGGCTCCAAGACTTCATCGACCTGACTCCATGGTCCCACCAACCCCATCACTTTCGAGCCAAGCACTGGGCAGTTCGTTGATTTAGAGGGTCGAGAGCTTGATGACGACGGAATTTCACTTGCTGTCGAAGCAGGATCGTCTAGAGCGGATCGAATTGGGCGCACGACGGGAGAGAGAGGCGCAGTCCTCGATTCCCTTCTACGCGAAGCGGGCGGCCGAGGCGGCAGCGACCGGGGACGAAATGGTCTACTGGCGCAATTGCTGGAGCGGACACGTCAACATGGTCGCGCCACCAAGGGAATCTTCTATTCCCGAGACGGAGACATGACGCACGATCGCGGTGGCGGTCAACTTTCCACCGTTGACATCTGCCGAACGGCAATGAAGAATGGCTTTTCAGGCGCGAGAATCACTGCAGGTAAACCTGACGATGGAACCCTTTAAGACGGACGACCCTTCGAATCAAGAGGAGAACTGGCTCGCTTGGTTGGAGAATCCCTCAAAAAGCGATTTGGAGATGATCGCAGCGATGGACGAACGGGACAGGCGGGTTGGCGCACTGTTGCGCGAGCTGCATTATTTGGCGACCTCAGAGCCGCCGCGCTTTCTGCACCTGTCGCTGAGCGAGGACGATTACTGGATCGGCTCGGCAAGAATGTGTCCCGGCTATCAAGAGACGAAGCTACTGGCGGCGCTTACCCGGAGAAGGAACGAATCTTCTACTCCCGCGACGGCGCAGTAGAGTCTGTTCGCCGTACGGCAATGAAAAATCAAAAGTACTGGAAGCTACCCACCGATTCAACCGACGAACCTAAAAAGTAAACATTCGGCGGAGTGCCGAAGCTAAACAGGGAGTATTCGAAATGAGTGAAGGTAAAAATGCAAGTCCAATGGGCCTGTATGCCACTGCGTTAGGTGAAAAAAACAGCGCGTACTACGTAAACAAGTTTCATAAATTTGACCAAAAAGGACCAGGGCTGAAAGTTAGCTGGAATTGGGCGGCGTTCTTTTTCGGCGGGATTTGGGCCTTGTACCGAAAGATGTATGGCTGGTTTTTCGCGTGGTGGTTTGTTGCGACGGTGCTCACAGTTTTTAAGACTGTTCCGAATGCAGCGATACAGATAGTTCTGCCGGT
>CAZADK010000326.1:0-5481 GCA_964483855.1 uncultured Rhodoferax sp. | reverse complement strand
GGTTGAAACTGGGCGACCATGTCTGTGCGCTGGTCGCCGGTGGGGGATATGCCGAATATTGCGTCGCGCCGATCGCGCAGTGCCTGCCGGTGCCGCGGGGGCTCAGCGACGAACAGGCGGCAAGCCTGCCGGAGACCTTCTTCACCGTCTGGAGCAATGTGTTCGACCGGGGCCGGCTGCAGGCGGGCGAAACCCTGCTGGTGCAAGGCGGCTCCAGCGGCATCGGCGTGACGGCGATCCAAATGGCGCGGGCCATGGGTTGCCAGGTCATCGTCACCGTCGGCAGCGACGAGAAAGCCAAGGCATGCCTGGCGCTGGGCGCCAATCATGCGATCAACTACCGGACCCATGACTTCGTGCTGGAAATCAAGCGCCTGACCGACGGACGCGGTGTCCATGTGGTGCTCGACATGGTGGCTGGCGACTATGTGGCTCGCGAGATCGACTGCCTGGCTGACGATGGCCGCCTGGTGATCATTGCGGTGCAAGGCGGCGTCAAGAGCGCATTCAACGCTGGTGCCGTGTTGCGTCGGCGTCTGACCATCACCGGCTCGACGCTGCGTCAGCGTCCGGTCGCGTTCAAGCAGGCGATTGCCCAGGCCTGCCTCAAGAATGTCTGGCCGCTGATCGAGAGCGGCGACATCCGGCCGGTGATCCACCGCAGTTTTCCGGCGCTGCAAGGCGAGGGTGACCTGCCCAGTGGCGCGGCGCGGGCCCATGCATTGATGGAAACCAACCAGCATATCGGCAAGTTGGTGATCACCTGGACTCCAGCATGAACAAGCTCATTGCAGGCAACTGGAAGTTGAACGGGAGCCTGGCGGGCAACGCTGCCCTGGTTCAGGCGGTGCTGGCCGGTGTTGGCAGCGTTGGCGGCGCTTCATGTGACGTTGCGTTATGCGTGCCGGCGCCATACCTGGCGCAGTTGCAGGCGCTTCTCGCCGGCAGCGCCGTGTCGCTCGGTGCCCAGGACGTCTCCAGCCATGAGTCGGGCGCCTACACCGGCGAGGTGTCGGCGTCTATGCTGCGCGAATTCGGCGTGCGTTACGCCATCGTCGGTCATTCGGAACGGCGCTTGTATTACGGCGAAACCGATGAATGGGTGGCGCAGAAGGCCCGCCTGGCATTGTCGGTGGGCATCACGCCGATCGTCTGCGTTGGCGAGACACTCGCGCAGCGCGAGTCCGGTGCGACCGAAGACGTCGTCAAGCGCCAGATGGCGGCGGTCATCCATACCAATGGCCATTGCATCAGCGAGATCGTGGTGGCCTACGAGCCGGTCTGGGCCATCGGCACCGGCAAGACGGCCAGCCCCGAGCAGGCGCAGCAGGTACATGCCGTGCTGCGCACCCAGATCAAGGCGGCAACCGTCCAGCCCGGCCGGGTCCGCATCCTGTACGGCGGAAGCATGAACGCTGCGAACGCGGCGCCATTGCTCATGCAGCCCGATATCGATGGTGGTCTGATCGGCGGCGCCTCGCTCAAGCCGGCGGAATTCCTGTCCATCATTTCAGCGGCCTTGGCGGTCGCATAGTCCCCGGATCTGTTGAGGAGTTTCTGATGAATGTGATGTTGACTGTGGTGCTGGCACTGCAGATCCTGTCTGCCCTGGCCATGATCGGGCTCATTCTGGTGCAGCATGGCAAGGGCGCCGACATGGGTGCGGCATTCGGCGGTGGCAGCTCGGGCAGCCTGTTTGGCGCCAGCGGCAGCGCCAATTTCCTGTCTCGCACCACGGCCGTGCTGGCCACGGTGTTTTTCGTCACTACGCTGGCGCTGGCGTATTTCGGCAACCTGCGCCCCGCCAGCAGCGGTAGCGTGCTGGATAGCCCGACCGCGGTCGTGCCGTCGCCCGGCGTTTCGGCACCGCTGGCTCCGCCTGCCGCACCGGCATCCGGAGCGGCGCTGATTCCGTCGAAGTAACTGGAGCGCAACGCCCCTGGAGCAAGGGTTATCCCTCTCGTTTCAGGGTAAACTACCGGCTGTTCGGATCAGCCAACAGCCGCAAGGCTCCTCATGCGGTCCGACCATCTGAAACAAGCCGCCGTCGTGGTGAAATTGGTAGACACGCTATCTTGAGGGGGTAGTGGCGAAAGCTGTGCGAGTTCGAGTCTCGCCGACGGCACCAGGCTATAAGCCTCGCTCGGAACTCCCGGGCGGTCAGAAATAGTGGTGAAACGCTCCCGATGAACCTCGAACAATATCTCCCCGTGCTGCTGTTCGTGCTCGTTGGCCTTGCAGTTGGTGTGGTCCCGCAAGTGCTGGGGTACGTGTTGGGCCCAAACCGGCCCGACCCGGAAAAGAACTCTCCTTACGAATGTGGGTTTGAGGCGTTTGAAGACGCCAGGATGAAGTTCGACGTACGGTACTACCTGGTGGCCATCCTTTTCATCCTGTTCGACCTGGAAATTGCCTTCCTGTTCCCGTGGGCAGTTGCACTCAAGGACATCGGCGCCGTCGGCTTCTGGTCGGTGATGGTCTTCCTCGGCATCCTGGTCGTGGGTTTTGTCTACGAGTGGAAAAAGGGAGCCCTGGACTGGGAGTGACGCAATGATTGAAGGCGTGATGAAGGAAGGTTTTGTCACCACCAACTACGACGCGGTGGTGAACTGGGCCAAGACCGGATCGGTCTGGCCGATGACGTTCGGCCTGGCGTGTTGTGCGGTCGAGATGATGCATGCGGCAGCCGCGCGGTACGACATCAGTCGCTTCGGCGCGGAGGTGTTCCGCGCCAGCCCGCGGCAGTCCGACCTGATGATCGTGGCCGGCACCTTGTGCAACAAGATGGGGCCGGCGCTGCGCAAGGTCTACGACCAGATGTCCGAGCCGCGCTGGGTCATCTCGATGGGTTCCTGCGCCAATGGCGGCGGTTATTACCACTACAGTTACTCGGTGGTCCGTGGCTGCGACCGCATTGTGCCGGTCGATGTCTATGTGCCGGGTTGTCCCCCGACCGCGGAGGCCTTGTTGTACGGCATCATCCAGTTGCAGCAGAAGATCCGCCGCACCCAAACCATTGCGCGTGCCTGAGGGGGTTGTGTGACGAATTTCGCTGTCCATCCCGAGGCACTGCTCAAGACCGTTGCCGCCGTTCTGGGCGACAAGGCACACAAGCTGACACTGGCCCTGGGTGAACTGACGGTGCTCGTGCGCGCGGCCGACTACTACGATGCGGCGCAGTTGCTGCGCGACGCCCCGGGCTGTCAGTTCGAGCAGTTGCTCGACTTGTGCGGCGTCGACTATTCGGCTTATGGCGAAGGCAACTATGAGGGGCCGCGTTTTTGCATCGTCGTCCACCTGTTGTCGGTCAGTCTGAACCAGCGCCTGCGCCTGAAGGTGTTCGCGCCCGACGACGATTTGCCGGTTGTCGATTCGGTCAACGGGGTCTGGAACTCGGCCAACTGGTTCGAGCGCGAGGCGTTCGACCTGTTCGGCATCGTGTTTGAGGGCCACGCCGACCTGCGCCGCATTCTCACCGACTACGGCTTCATCGGTCACCCGTTTCGCAAGGACTTCCCGATCTCCGGCCATGTCGAGATGCGCTACGACGCCGAGCAGCGGCGCGTCATCTACCAGCCTGTCACGATCGAACCACGCGAGATCACGCCGCGCATCATCCGCGAAGACAACTACGGGGGTGGCTTGCCATAGGCGGGCGCGAACATGGCTGATATCAAGAATTACACGCTCAATTTTGGCTTCGGCCGCTCGCTTCGCGAGCTTGACTTTGCCGAAGCAAAGTCAGCCTGCACCGAAATCGAGCGCGGCATCAGCGTTCGTGGAGTAGCTGCGCATGGCTGATATCAAGAATTACACGCTCAATTTTGGCTTCGGCCGCTCGCTTCGCGAGCTTGACTTTGCCGAAGCAAAGTCAGCCTGCACCGAAATCGAGCGCGGCATCAGCGTTCGTGGAGTAGCTGCGCATGGCTGATATCAAGAATTACACGCTCAATTTTGGACCGCAGCATCCTGCTGCGCATGGGGTGTTGCGCCTGGTGCTCGAACTCGACGGCGAGGTGATCCAGCGCGCTGATCCGCACATCGGCCTGTTGCACCGTGCTACCGAGAAGCTGGCCGAAACCAAGACCTACATCCAGTCCCTGCCGTACATGGACCGGCTCGACTACGTGTCGATGATGTGCAACGAGCACGCCTATTGCCTGGCCATCGAGAAGCTGCTGGGTGTCGCGGTGCCGGTACGTGCGCAATTCATCCGCGTCCTGTTCTCCGAGATCACGCGGCTGCTCAACCACCTGATGTGGCTGGGTTCGCACGGCAACGACTGCGGCAGCTCGACCATCCTGATCTACACCTTCCGTGAGCGCGAGGACCTGTTCGACATGTACGAGGCCGTCAGTGGCGCGCGCATGCATGCGGCATATTTCCGTCCCGGCGGCGTCTACCGCGACCTGCCGGATTCGATGCCGCAATACCAGGCCAGCAAGGTGCGCAATGCCCGCGGTGTGGCGCAGCTCAACAGCAACCGAAGCGGATCCTTGCTCGATTTCATCGACGACTTCACGCAGCGTTTCCCGGCCTGCTTGGCCGAGTACCACACGTTGCTGACCGAGAACCGGATCTGGAAGCAACGCACGGTGGGCATCGGTGTCGTCACGCCCGAGCGGGCCTTGAATCTGGGCTTCACCGGCCCGATGCTGCGTGGCTCCGGCATCGAGTGGGATCTGCGCAAGAAGCAGCCCTACGAAGTCTACGACCAGATGGAGTTCGATATTCCCGTGGGCCGGACCGGCGACGTGTATGACCGCTATCTGGTGCGCATGGAGGAGATGAAGCAATCCAACGGCATCATCCAGCAGTGTGTGAAGTGGCTGCGGGCCAACCCGGGACCGGTGATCACCGACAACCACAAGATCGCGCCGCCCAGCCGTGAGTCCATGAAGACCAACATGGAGGAGCTGATCCACCATTTCAAGTTGTTCACCGAAGGTTTCCAGGTGCCCGAGGGTGAGGCGTATGCGTCGGTCGAGCATCCCAAGGGGGAGTTCGGCATCTACATCGTCAGCGATGGCGCCAACAAGCCCTACCGGCTCAAGATCCGGCCGCCGGGTTTTGCACACCTGGCGGGCATGGACGAGATGTCGCGCGGCCACATGATCGCCGACGCGGTTGCGATCATCGGCACCATGGATATCGTTTTTGGGGAGATTGATCGATGATCTCGGAAGCGGCCAAGGCACGTTTTGCCAAGGAAGTCGCGAAGTACCCGGCAGACCAGAAGCAGTCCTCCGTGATGGCGTGCCTGGCGATCGTGCAACAGGAGCTGGGGTATGTCAGCGCGGAAAACGAGCAGGAAGTCGCCGACTACCTGGGCATGGCCCCGATCGCGGTGCATGAGGTCACGACCTTCTACAACATGTACAACCTGCGGCCGGTGGGCGCATTCATGCTCAACGGCTGTACCAATCGGCCGTGCCAGCTGCGTGACGGGGCCAAGGCCCTGCAGCATCTGGAGAAGAAACT
>CAZADK010000325.1:1077-5503 GCA_964483855.1 uncultured Rhodoferax sp. | reverse complement strand
CGCGGTGGTGGTAGTGCTCATGATCGGAACAGTCGTGAATATTGGGTTTCGTGTTGGGCGGACAGGATGGCCAGCATCGGGGCGAAGGCCTGGCGGCTGTTGTCGTCGGTGGCGAGTGCCTCCGTCACCGCCTGTGGGATCGCCTGTACCAGTTCGGCCAGGATACGCTGGCCGGCGCTTTGTCCCAGCGGCACGACCTTGACGGCGGCCTGCACCATGTTCTCGGCCCAGCCGAAGGCGAAGCTGTGCAGGCAGGACGCGGCCGATGCGCCGGTGAGCGAAGCAGCCAGCGCGAAGGCAACCGGGTAACTCGGAGACGCACACACGCGGCTTGCCGCGATCAGTTCGTCATCGTCGTTGTGCTGGTGGCGCAGCCAGCCCATCAACGAGCGACCCATCTGTTCGGTCTGCAGCCGCAACTCGCTGCTCTCGCGGGTCTGCAACGCCCAGGTGTTGAGCGCGATCACCCGCGCATGGTCTGGCGCGCGCCAGGCCACAATCGCCTGGGCCACCAGCGCCATGTCGCAGCGCGCCTGCACCAGCAGCAACTGGTCGCGGAGCCATACACCGACGTCGGTCGCCTCGCGCAGGCCGATCCGTTCGATCGCCGATTCCAGCACCTCGGAATAGGAGAAACCGCCGATCGGCAGGGCCGGCGAGGCAAGCCACATCAGCTGCAGCAGGTCGGCCGCTTCGGTGCTTGTGCGGTTATCGACGGGCGCGACCAGCGCCTCTGGAAGAACGTTCATCCGTGCCGATGGGTGTGCCCGTGCCCATCCGCTTGCGGGTGGTCATGGTCATGGTCATGGTCGTGGTCATGGTCGTGGCCGTGGTCGTGGCCGTGGTCGTTGTCGTGGCCATATCCTTGCGCATGGCCGTGATTGTGCTCATGGGCATGGTCATTCGCATGGGCATCTCCATGACCGCTGCCAGACCCGTGCGCGTGGCCCTGCGCCGCATAAGCTCCGCCTTCGGGTTCGAACGCCAGCGTGTCCGCTCGCACGATCAGGTGCATCGCCCGCAGCATGTCGGCCAGCACATGGTCGGGCTCGATCTTCAGGTGGTCGGGCTTGAGTTCGATCGGCACATGGCGGTTGCCCAGGTGGTAGACGGCGCGGGTCAGGTCGAATGGGGTGCCGTGTTGCGGGCAGTGGCTAATGTGCAGCACCGGCTGCGGTGCGGCGATCACGCGCACCAGCGAGCCGTCCTCCAGCACCAGCACGTCGCCACCACGCACCACGGTGCCACGCTGCAGGAACACGCCAATGGCGCGGCCGGTGGAGTCGGTGGCATCGAATCGGCTTTTCTGGCGGATGTCCCAGTCCAGTTCGATGGTTGGCGCCCGTTTGATCAGCACTGGGGCCAGGCCTGTGCCCAGGGGCATGCGTTTGTTGGCGGTCAACATGGTGGGATGGGTTGATTTAGATTGAGCAAACGCATAATATAACAACCGTTATAACTTTGCGAGAATGCCATGTCTGTGCTCAAGCTGACCCAAATTGGAAACTCCGTCGGCGTCATTCTGCCCAAGGAATTGCTGGCCAGGATGAAGGTCGAGAAAGGCGACAGCCTGTTCTGGACCGAGGCAGCGAACGGCGTGACCCTGACGCCATACGACCCTGAACTCGAAGCGCAACTGGTGGAAGGGCGCGCATTCATGCGCGAGTACCGTGACACCTTCCACCAGTTGGCCAAATGAGCCAATGGAAATGGGTCAGCCGACAGGTCTTGCTGCTGCTGCATGACGAGAGTCTTGCCGAGCACGGCGGCGCCAGCGGCTTGCGCGACGCAGGTTTGCTTGACTCGGCGCTGGCAAGGCCGTTGAACCTGGCGTTGTACGAAACACCTGATGTTGCCACTTTGGCCACTTCTTATGGGGTCGGATTGGCACGCAATCACCCGTTTGTCGATGGCAATAAGCGCACCGCGTTTCTCGCGGTCGGCATGTTTCTCGCCCGCAACGGTTATCGCCTTCAAGCGACCCAGGTCGATGCCACGTTGACGATGCTCGGCGTCGCTGCAGGCGACATCAGCGAGACCGATTTCGCCCTCTGGTTGCGCGCACACATCCAGCCCCTTTGACGCCAACGGGCACATCCCGCCCGCTCAGAACAGAAAATACCGCTGCGCCATCGGCAATACCGTGGCCGCCTCGCAGGTCAGCAACTCGCCATCGGCGCGCACCGCGTAGGTCTGTGCGTCGACCTCCATCACCGGCGTGTAGTGGTTGAGCACCATGTGGCTCTTGCGTACCGTGCGGCAACCGCGCACCGCGCTCAGCGTCTTGGCCAGACCGTAACGTGCCCCGATGCCCGCCGCCAGACCAGCCTGCGAGACAAAGGTCAGTGAGCCCTTGGCTACGGCACCGCCGAACGCACCGAACATCGGCCGGTAATGCACCGGCTGCGGGGTCGGGATGCTCGCGTTCGGGTCGCCCATGGCCGCCAGCGCGATCGATCCGCCCTTGACCACCAAAGCCGGCTTGACACCGAAGAACGCCGGCTTCCAGACCACGAGATCAGCCCACTTGCCGACCTCGACCGAACCGACCTCGTGCGCGATGCCGTGCGCCAGCGCCGGGTTGATCGTGTACTTGGCCACGTAGCGCTTGACGCGGTTGTTGTCGTGGCGCTCCGGGTCGCCCGACAGCTTGCCGCGTTGCGCGAGCATCTTGTGCGCCGTCTGCCAGGTACGCAGGATGACCTCGCCCACACGTCCCATGGCCTGGCTGTCGCTGCTCATCATGCTGATCGCGCCCAGGTCGTGCAACACGTCTTCGGCGGCGATGGTCTCCTTGCGGATGCGGCTCTCGGCAAACGCCAGGTCTTCGGCGATGGACGCGTCCAGGTGGTGGCAGACCATCAGCATGTCGACATGTTCGTCGAGCGTGTTGATGGTGTAGGGCATGGTCGGGTTCGTGCTCGAAGGCAGGAAGTTGTCGTACCCGACCACGCGCAGGATGTCGGGTGCGTGGCCGCCGCCGGCGCCTTCGGTATGGAAGGCGCACAAGGTCCGGCCCTTGGTCGCGGCAATCGTGTCCTCGACGAAGCCCGATTCGTTCAGCGTGTCGGAATGGATGGCGACCTGCACGTCGGTCTCCTCGGCCACGTCCAGGCAGTTGCTGATGGCTGCCGGTGTCGTGCCCCAGTCCTCGTGCAGCTTGAGGCCGATCACGCCGGCGTCGACCTGTTCGTGCAGCGCCTCGGGCAGGCTGGTATTGCCCTTGCCCAGGAAGCCCAGGTTCATCGGGAACGCGTCGGCCGCCTGCAGCATGCGCTCGATATGCCATGCGCCCGGCGTGCAGGTGGTGGCCAGCGTGCCGGTGGCCGGGCCGGTGCCGCCACCGAGCATCGTGGTGATGCCGCTGGCCAGTGCTTCGTCGATCTGCTGTGGGCAGATGAAGTGGATGTGCGAGTCGATGCCGCCGGCGGTGACGATGTTGCCCTCGCAGCTGATGATCTCGGTTCCCGGGCCGATCACGATGTCGACACCGCTTTGGGTGTCCGGGTTGCCGGCCTTGCCGATGGCATGGATACGCCCGTCCTTCAGGCCGATGTCGGCCTTCACGATGCCCCAGTGGTCGATGATGAGTGCGTTGGTCATGACCGTATCGACGGCGCCGCTGGCCCGGGTGCGCTGACTCTGGGCCATGCCGTCGCGGATGGATTTGCCGCCGCCGAACTTGACCTCCTCGCCATAACTGCCGGCACGCAGGGTGTAGTCGTCCTCGACCTCGATCAGCAGGCCGGTATCGGCAAGACGCAGCCGGTCGCCGACCGTCGGGCCGAACATCTCGGCATAGGCACGACGCGATATCGTGGCCATCATGCGCCTCCTGGCCTGGCGTGGTCCAGCGGCCCGTTGGTCTGGCCGCGAAATCCATACACCACACGGTCGCCGGCGTAGTCCAGCAATTCCACCGTGCGTTGCTGTCCGGGTTCGAACCGCACGGCTGTCCCCGACGCGATGTTCAGCCGCATGCCGCGTGCCGCGTCACGATCGAACGACAGGGCCGCGTTGGTCTCCGCAAAGTGGTAGTGCGAGCCCACCTGGATCGGCCGGTCCGCGGTGTTGCGCACCACCACGGTCAGCGTGCGCCGGCCGGTGTTGAGCGGGTGCTCGCCCTCGCCGGGCAGCAGTTCACCGGGAATCATCACTTGCCGCCGCGCGTCAGCCACACCGCGGCCGCCAGAGCCATCACGAGGCCGACAAGGCCCCAGGCATCGGTGGCATGCCAATGGCCACCCGTCAGGCCGTGGCCATCGTGGGCCAGCGCAGGCGCCGCTGCCAGTGCCAGTGCGGTCGCGACCAACCGCCGTGTCGTTGGTGTCTTCATGGTGTTGTTCCTAAACAATGGGTTGGTGCACCGTGACCAGTTTGGTGCCGTCGGGGAAGGTGGCCTCGACCTGGATGTCGGGAATCATCT
>CAZADK010000325.1:0-1067 GCA_964483855.1 uncultured Rhodoferax sp. | reverse complement strand
TTGCGCCGTTCGGCCAGCAAGGCGGCGGTGAACAGGAGCAACTTGTCTTTTTCGCGGGGCGTGAGTTCCATGGCGTGGGTCTGGCGACTGATCGCCGATTGTGTTGCAAGGGTCGTGCCGGGCCATACGCCAGATGGCGCAGACACGATTGTGTTGCAAGGGTCGTGCCGGGCCATACGCCAGATGGCGCAGACGACCGTCTGTGGTGGCATGGAAACTGCACGGCAGTGGCGTGAACCACAGCATTCCCAACGTTCCCGTGCCGTCCGACCCGCCCCAGCGCGTGGTCAAGGTGCGCCGCGACTATAACTCCTGGGTCGCCAGCGAGACGATGGAAGACTACGCGCTGCGTTATACCCCGCGCGGCTTTCGCCGCTGGTCGGAGTGGCGGGTGGCCAACACCGCGTTCGGTGCCGCGTCGTTCCTGATCCTCGAGGCGGTCGGCGCCACGCTGCTGGTGCACTACGGTTTCGTCAATGCGTTCTGGGCGATTCTGGCCACCGGGCTGATCATCTTCCTGGCCGGCCTGCCGGTGAGCGTCTATGCGGCGCGTTACGGCGTCGACATGGACCTGCTGACCCGTGGCGCCGGTTTCGGCTACATCGGCTCGACCATCACGTCGCTGATCTACGCCTCGTTCACCTTCATCTTCTTCGCGCTGGAGGCGGCCGTCATGGCGTATGCGCTTGAACTGGCGCTGGATATCCCGCCGAGTTGGGGCTACCTGATCTGCTCGCTGGTCGTGATTCCCCTGGTGACCCATGGCGTTTCGGCCATCAGCCGGCTGCAGATCTGGACCCAGCCGGTGTGGCTGGTGATGCTGGTCGTGCCGTTCGTCTATGTGTTGATGCGCGAACCTGAGGCGTTTACCGGAATCACGCACTATGTTGGTGACAAGGGGAAGGATTCGGGGTTCGATCTGCACCTTTTCGGGGCCTCATTGACCGTTGGTATTGCGCTGATCACGCAGATGGGCGAGCAGGTCGACTACCTGCGATTCATGCCGGTGCAGACCGAGCGCAATCGCTGGCGCTGGTGGTTCGGTGTGCTGGCGGGCGGGCCGGGCT
>CAZADK010000324.1:0-5504 GCA_964483855.1 uncultured Rhodoferax sp. | reverse complement strand
GACGATCATCAGCGGACACTGGATCTGCCACTGCGCCATCGCGCGGTGCACCGCGTCGATCAGCATCGACACGCGGGAGATCAGACGCGCGTTGAGCGCCGCCGTCAGCGCCCGCCGTGGCGCGTCCAGCCTGGAGGACAACTCGCTCGACACGGTGACCGGCTTGCCGGTGGTCGCGACGATATGGTCGCGCACCGCCTGCTCGTGCGCCGCATTACGCACCGCAAAGCTCGAGGCGACCGCGAACGCGTCCACCCCGGGCCCGACCGTATCGAGCGCCTGCTGCAGGGACTGCAGATCGAGCGCGCGCACCACGTCGCCGTTGTGGTCATGGCCGCCATCGATACGGATGATCGGCAGGCCGGGAAATGCCTGCGCGATGCCGGTGCGCTCCACCATGCGGTCGTCGAAGCCGACCAGCACCACGGCCACCGGGCTGCCATGGCCCTCGACCACCGCGTTGGTGGCCAGCGTCGTGGACACCGACACCAGTCCGATGTCCCGCGGCGAGAGTCCCTGCGGCAGCTGCGCCACCGCCAGGTTCAGCGCCTCGGTGACGCCGATGGCCAGGTCGCCCTTGGTCGTGATGGCTTTGGCGCGCGCCAGCACCCGGTGGCCTTGCGCCTCGATGATGGCGCAATCGGTATAGGTGCCGCCGGTGTCGATGCCGATCAGGTAGGTGGAGGAGCTCATGGGGTTCAGGTCGATGGATCGAAACGGGTTGCGGGCTGCGGTGCGCATTGTCGGGCTTTGCCGCAGCCGGCCGCCGCGCGGCAACCACCGTGCGCGCACGGCGGATCGCGGATACTGCGGCAATGCTCCATGCGATCCGCACCGACCTGGCTCCGGCGGCGCCGGCTGCGGACCGCGGCGGACCACGGCGACGTGCGTCTGATGCTGTCGAGCCGACAATGAAGGACCGCCATCATGCAACTGCCATGCCGACCGCCCCTGTCTTGACCACCGCTGCACGCCGCCCATGGCGTTCCTGAGCGGCCTGGCGTGGTTGCTGTTGTGCCAGACGGCTGGCGAACTGCTGGCGCGGTTATGGCAGCTGCCCTTGCCCGGCCCGGTGGTCGGCATGTTGCTGTTGCTGCTGGCCCTGCGCTGGCCGCTGGTGCGCACGCCAGTGGGCGTGGTCGCCGACGCCTTGCTGGCGCATCTGAGCCTGCTGTTCGTGCCTGTCGGCGTGGGCGTGATGACGCACCTGGGGCTGTTGTCGCAATACGGTTTGCGCATGCTGGTTGCCATCGTGTTGTCGACCTGGATCGGGCTGGCGGTCACGGCACTGGTGCTGCGCTGGTTGCTGCGCCGTGCCAGCCCCGCCGAGCCGACCCCCTGACGCGCAAAGGCAACCACGATGCAGGATTTTGTCCAGCTCTGGGTCTACCTGTCCGCGACGCCGCTGTTCGGATTGACGGCGACCATCGTCACCTATGTGCTGGCGCAGACCCTGTACCTGCGCGTGGGTCAGGCGCCCTGGGCCAACCCGGTGTTATGGACGGTGCTGGTGCTGGCGGTGCTGCTCACGCTCAGCGGCACGCCGTATCCGCGTTATTTTTCGGGTGCGCAGTTCATCCACTTCCTGCTCGGGCCGGCGGTGGTGGCGCTGGCCTGGCCCTTGTGGCAACGGCGCGTGGAATTGCGCCGGCGCGCCGGCGCCATCGTGCTGGCCAGCCTGGCCGGAGGGGCCGCGGCCAGCGCCAGCGCGGTCGCGATCGGCTGGGCGCTGGGCTTGCCCGAGACTTTGTTGCGATCTTTGGCGCCGAAGTCGGTCACTGCGCCGGTTGCCATGGGTATTGCCGAGCAGATCGGCGGCATACCCGCGCTGGCGGCGGTGTTCGCCGTGTTGACGGGCCTGGTTGGCGCCATCAGCGGCAAATACCTTTTCGACGCGATCGGCGGCCTGTCGATGCCAGCGCGTGGATTCGCGCTGGGCACGGCATCACACGGCATTGGTGCAGCACGCGCGCTGCAGGTCAACCCGGATGCAGGCGCCTACGCCGGCCTGGCGCTGGGTGTGCAAGTCATACTGGCGGCCCTGCTGATGCCGTTGGTGGCGCGCTGGTTTTGAACACCGCGGCGACCCGCCCTCAGCCGCCGATCCAGGAATCCGCCCATCCGCCCATCCACGACGGCATGAGCCACCATCCCTTTTACAAACCGATCGGCCTGATAAAGTCATCGCCATTCCTGCGCGACCCTCCAGAGACCGGCCATGAAAACCATCAAGACCTTTCCCCGCAAGATCAAGGAGACGCCGAACACCTTCATCATGCTGGCTGACGGCTGCAAACTCGCGGCCCGCATCTGGATGCCGGCCGACGCCGGCAAGAAGCCGGTGCCGGCGATCCTTGAGTACCTGCCCTACCGAAAACGCGACGGAACCCATGTGCGCGATGCGTTGACGCATCCTTACCTGGCCGGGCACGGCTATGCCTGTGTGCGGGTCGACATGCGCGGCAGCGGCGACTCCGACGGCCTGATGGAGGATGAATACACGCAGCAGGAGCTGGACGACGGGGTCGAGGTCATCGCCTGGCTGGCGGCGCAGCCCTGGTGCAGCGGCGCTGTCGGCATGATGGGCATCTCCTGGGGCGGCTTCAATGGCCTGCAGGTTGCGGCGCTGCAACCTCCAGCGCTCAAGGCCATCGTCACCTTGTGCTCGACCGACGACCGCTACAGCGACGACATCCACTACAAGGGTGGCTGCCTGCTCAACGAGAACCTGGGCTGGTCGGCGACGATGTTTGCGTACTCCTCGCGTCCGCCGGATCCGGCGCTGGTGGGCGAGCGCTGGCGCGAACTCTGGCTGCAACGGCTCGAAAACCAACCGCTGCTGGCCATCCCGTGGCTGGAACACCCGCATCGCGACGCCTACTGGAAACACGGCTCGGTGTGCGAGGACATCGGCGCGATCCAGGCCGCCGTGCTGGCGGTGGGTGGCTGGAACGATGCCTACACCAACGCCGTGCCGCGGCTGGTGGGTTCCATCATGGCCCCGGTCAAGGGCATCATCGGCCCCTGGGCGCACAAGTACCCGCATTTCGCCGTGCCCGAGCCGCGTATCGGTTTCCTGCAGGAGATGCTGCGCTGGTGGGATCAGTGGCTCAAGGGCATCGACACCGGTGTGCAGGACGATCCCGCCTACCGCACCTACATCATGGAGCCCGGTCGCCCCGGCGCCTCGGTGGCACAGATCGAAGGACGCTGGGTCAGCGACCGCGCCTGGCCGTCCGACATCCACGCACTGCAGCGCCTGTACCTCAACACCAATGGCCTGGGCGGCATCAAGGGGGCTTCCGACAAACGGGTCATCCACTCACCGCAGACCACCGGCGCGGACGCCGGCGAATACTGCATCATCTGGCTCGGCCCCGAGTTTCCCGGCGACCAGCGACGCGACGACTCCGGCTCCGTGACCTTTGACAGCGCCCCGCTGGCGCGCGATATCGACGTGGTCGGCGCGACCCAGCTGCAACTCAAGCTCAGCTCGGACAAGCCGGTCGCCAACATCGCGGTGCGGCTGAATGCGGTCTGGCCGGACGGCGCGGTCTCGCGCCTGAGTTACGGTGTGCTCAACCTGTGCCACCGCGACAGCCATGAACGCCCCGAACCGCTGGAGCCGGGCCGGGCATACACGGTGCGCATGCAACTCGACGACGTCGCGGTCAAGGTCCGCAAGGGACAACGCCTGCGCGTCGGCATCTCGACCAGCTACTGGCCGCTGATCTGGCCGGCGCCCGAGGCGCCGACATTGACGCTGCATCTGGGCACGAGTTTCGTCGATCTGCCGCTGCGCAAGATCCGCGGCGAAGAGAAGCCGCCGACCTTCGCGCCAGCCGAGGCCGCTGCGCCGGTCAAGCTGACGGAGGTGCGCAAGCCCTCGAACCGGCGCGAACTCAGCATCGACCAGAAGACCGGCACGCAGACACTGAGCATCGTCGACGATTTCGGCGCCAGCACCATCGCCGAGCACGGCCTGACCTATGGCGCCGTCGGTCGCGAGACCTACCGCATCCACCCCGACGACCCGCTGTCGGCGCGTCAGGAATGCCACTGGACCGAGGAGCGCGCGCGCGGCGACTGGACGGTGCGCACCGAGACCTATTCCAGCATGACGGCCAGCAAGACCCAGTGGCATGTCACGGGCCGGCTGGAAGCATACGAGGGAGACACGTTGATCTTCAGCCGCGACTGGGACAGGAAGATCCGACGCAAGCTGGTTTGACACCATGGGTGCACCGAGCATGATGGCCGCAACACGGCGGGCCATTGCCCCAGGGGGCTGCCTCGTTGACCGTCGGTCGATAGAATAGCGCCGGGTTTCCGACTGCCTCCAGCCCCGACACACCACACCACCGCCATGACACGCAACATGCTCCGTTTCGTTGCCCACCTGATGGTGCTGGTCGTGTTGCTGGCGCAGGTCGCGGTGGCGGCATATGCTTGTCCGGCGTTGTTGGCCCCTGCATCAGCGGCGCCAGGTACCACCCCACCGACCGGGGTGATTGCCGTGCTTGCCAACGGCATGGCGCCGGATTGCGCCGACATGGCGGCGACGCCAGCCCACGAACCATCCGTCGTATGCGCCGAACACTGCAAAACGGGGCAGCAGAGCGACCGTATCGAGGCCGTGTCGCTGGCGAGCGCCGCACTGGGCAACTGGTATCTGCGGCCGGCCCCTGCCAAAGCCGCGCCAACCCGCAACCCGAACCCTGCACGGACCCATGCCTGGGCCCACGCATTGGCGCTGACTGCGCCACCCCACGCGATTGTCCATTGCGTGCGCCGGACCTGAGCCCTCCCGAACCCGCGGCCATTCGTTAGCCGGCAAGGCGACGGCGGCCGATCCATCCGTCCAGCTGCCCGTGCGCGCGGCCGATGCCGTTCCCGCATGAGCCCTGCGCGACGCAGTGGCCCACAACGCCTGTTCCGGAGATGCCATGTTTGCCCATCTGTCACGAACCGCGCCCCAGCGCCCGAACCCTTTTGCGCGTGCGCGCCCGAAAACCCACGATCCCCTGCGCTGGCGCGGCGTGCTCGGCAGTCTGCTGCTGGCCAGCCTGGCCCATGCGCAGACACCGTTGACACTGGACGCTGCGATGGTGCTGGCGCAGCAACGATCCCAGCAACTCGTGGCGCAGGACGCGGCGGCACTGGCGGCACGGGAGATGGCGGTGGCGGCCGGCGCACGGCCCGACCCGGTGCTCAAACTGGCGCTGACCAACCTGCCGTTGACCGGGGCCCAGCGCTACAGCCTGGGGGCCGACTTCATGACCCAGCGCTCGATCGGCGTGATGCAGGAACTCACCCGCGCGGACAAACGCCAGGCCCGCAGTGGGCGTTTCGAGCGCCAGGCCGAGCGCGCACAGGCAGCGCACGCGCAAGCGCTGGCCGAACTGCACCGCGATACCACGCTGGCCTGGCTCGATCGCCATTTCCTGGAACGCCGACTGGCCCTGCAACTGACGCTGCGCACCGAGACGGCGCTGCAGGTTTCA
>CAZADK010000323.1:0-5505 GCA_964483855.1 uncultured Rhodoferax sp. | reverse complement strand
AGGCCCCCCGAGGGGGTGTGAGGAAACTTGGCAGCGGCCCGGCGTTTCCTCATGCGCGTGAGAGGCAATCGCTTGAGCCCCATGTTCGCGCGGCTGCCGCAGCGCCATCCGGAGCTGGTGGTCATTCTGGCCGGAGTCTCGGCCGCCCTGCACGTGGGCAAGTTGTCACCCGCAATTCCGGTACTGCGCGAGGCGCTGGGGTTGAGTCTGCTGCAGTCTGGTTTCCTGTTGTCCCTGGTGCAGTTGGCCGGCATGTTATTCGGGCTGCTCGCGGGACTGGCCGCCGACGGCATGGGTCTCAAACGCAGCATGTTGTCCGGCTTGGCCGTGTTGTCGATCGCCGGTGCCCTCGGTGCAGTGGCAGAGCGACCCGGCACCTTGTTGTTGCTGCGCGCATGCGAGGGGTTCGGCTTCCTGCTGACTGTCATGCCGGCCCCTGGCCTGATCCGCCGGTTGACGCCGGCGGGGCACATGCAGTCGGCGTTGGGAATGTGGGGCGCCTACATGCCACTGGGCACCGCGATCGCGCTGGCGAGCGGACCGCTGGCGATCGGTCACGCCGGTTGGCGTGGCTGGTGGCTGCTGATGGCGGGTCTGACACTGGCCATGATGGCCTGGGTGGCGTTGGCGATCGGCCCCGATCGCGCGTCCGCGGTTGTCGTGCCAAGGGTCTCGCCCAAGGCGGTGGCTGGTGGGGTGACATGGACGCTGCGTGTGCGGCGCACGCTGACCACCCGCGGGCCGTGGCTGGTCGCACTGTGTTTCGCGCTGTATTCCGGGCAGTGGCTGGCGGTCATCGGTTTCCTGCCTTCGGTGGTGGCGCAATCCGGACCCTTCGGTTCGGCGACTACGACTTTGCTGGCGCTCGCTGCGCTGGTCAATGTGGCCGGCAACGTGGCCTCCGGCCGCTTGTTGCAGCGCGGTGTTCCGGCGCGGAGTCTGCTGGCTGGCGGATACATTGCGATGGCCATTGGCGCCATGGTGGCCTTCGCGGATATCGACTGGGGCCGGCCACCCGACACCGTGGCTGCCATACGGTATCTCGGTGTGCTGCTGTTCTCGATGGTCGGCGGGTTGATTCCGGGTACCTTGTTTTCCCTGGCTGTACGATTGGCGCCAGACGAGTCCAGTGTCTCCACGACGGTTGGCTGGATGCAGCAGCTCTCGGCAATGGGTCAGTTCCTGGGTCCCCCGTTGGTGGCCTGGATCGCCTACAGCGCCGGTGGCTGGCAATGGACCTGGGTGGCCACTGGCATTTGTTCTCTTCTCGGCTTGTTCCTGGCGCAGCGCATCCACAGGCAGTTGATCCATGCAGAAATCTGATCCGCAGATGTACCAGGCCACCGTGCTGCGTGACATGCAGCATTGGCTGGAGACCGCCGTGATCGGGCTGCAACTGTGCCCGTTTGCCAAGGCGGTCCATGTGCGCGGCCAGATCCACTACGTGGTGAGCCGGGCGATCGATCCGGAGCCGTTGTTGCAGTTGCTGCGGCTCGAGTTGCTCGAGCTGGCCGGCATGGATGCCCAGTTGCGCGACACCACCCTGGTGGTGCTGCCCGACGCCTTGGCTTCGTTCCTGGATTTCAATGAATTTCTGGGCCGGGCCGACGATCTGCTCGAAACGCTCGAACTCGACGGTGTGTTGCAGATCGCGAGTTTTCATCCGCAGTTCCAGTTTGTCGGAACGGCAATGGACGACATCACCAATGCGACGAACCGTGCACCTTATCCGACCCTGCACCTGCTGCGCGAGGACAGCATCGACCGGGCAGTGGCCGCATTTGCGCAGGCCGAAACCATCTTCGAGGCGAATATCGAGACCCTGCGCAGGCTTGGCCCATCGGGCTGGGACGCGCTTGGCGTGCGGCGCTCGGTGCCCGCACCGCCGGCAGTTGGCAAACCCGCGGCGCGTCGCCGTGGCAGGACAGGGTGATGACAAAGAAAACCAACAGGGTAGCGCCATCCGCCGCAGCTGGCCCCAGTCGCGACGGTGTTGCTGCACTGGCCGACGGGTTGTATCGCGGGCAATCGACGATCTTGCTGCAGGAACTGCATATCCTGACCCGCGATGGCAAGCTGAACCAGGATTCGCGGCGCAAGCTCAAGCAGGTCTCCCACCTTTACCAGTTCATCGAGAAGCTGCTGCTCGAACTCGGTGCCGAAACCACGCCGCAAGCAGGAGGCTATTGCGAAGGTGCTGTTCATGGGCTGACCGTGGCCGACCATGGCGCAGGCAAGTCCTACCTCGGGTTCATCCTGCATGACCTTTTTTTCCGTGAGCGGGGCGACGGCTGGATCTACGGTATCGAGACCCGCTCCGAGTTGGTCGACAAGTCCCGCCAACTCGCATCCAAGCTGGGTTTCGCACGCATGTCCTTCCTGAACCTGAGCGTGGAGCAGTCGGCGAGTGCTGCCGAATTGCCGCAGCGTATCGATCTGGTGACAGCCCTGCACGCCTGCGATACGGCGACCGACGATGCGATCGCGTTTGGCCTGGCCAAATCGGCGCGCGCCATGGTGCTGGTGCCGTGTTGCCAGGCGGAACTGGCGCGATTGCTCAATGCGGACAAAGCCTTGAGCCTGCGCCGAACGCCCCTGGCCGAACTGTGGCGGCATCCGCTGCATACCCGCGAGGTGGGCAGCCAGTTGAGCAATGTGCTGCGCTGCCTGTACCTCGAGGCCTGGGGGTACCAAGTCACAGTGACGGAACTGGTGGGCTGGGAACATAGTCTGAAGAACGAGTTGATCATGGCCCGGCATACCGGCCAGTTGCGACGCAGCTCGGCCCATCGGATGCGTGAGTTGCTGGCGCAGTTTGGCCTCGAATCCCTGCTGCAGCATAGGTATCGCCTGCCGCCCGAGGGGGCGGCGCCGTCGGTGACCGGGTGATGTGCGGCGCAAGGCAGCATCTTTCTGCAAGAATGGTTTTCAAACCTGTCGTGTCAGGGCAAAGGGGATTGAATTGAAATATGCCATTGGTTTGCTGCTGGTCGTGCTGCTGTCGGCGTGTTCGACCACCAGCCCGGACGTGGTTCAGCGGGGTGATGCGCAACGCCTGTCCACGGTCCAGGATGCGACCGTGTTGTCGGTGCGCGCGGTCACCGTCGATGGTACCCAGTCCGGCACGGGTTCGATCGCGGGGGGCCTGGTCGGCGGAGTCGCGGGCTCCAGCGTGGGCGGACGGCGCGAAGGCATCGTCGTGGGTGTGCTGGCCGCAGTTGCAGGGGCCGTGGCCGGCAATGCGATAGAGCGCTCCGTCACCCGAGAGGACGCCGTGGAAATCCTGCTGCAGCTGCGCAACGGTGACCGCCGCGCCATCGTGCAGGCCCGCGGCAACGAGACGCTGATGCCGGGGGACGCCGTCATCCTGGTCATGACCGGCGGCAAGGCCCGCGTCACCCGCGCCCCCCGATAAGATATCGGGGTCAGAATCCCATTTCCGCGGCGACCTGCGCCGTGGCTCCAACCCCATGGCCCGACTCGCACGCGTCTCCGTACCGGGATACCCCTACCATGTCATCCAGCGGGGTAATAATCGCCAGCCCATCTTTCGTTCGGACGCCGATCGCGAGCAGATGCGCGACCTGCTGATGGCGAGCGCGGTGCAATTCGAGGTCGCGATCCATGCCTATGTGCTCATGGACAACCATTTCCATCTGTTGGTCTCTCCGCAGGGCCAGGATGGGTTGCCTAACATGATGCAGGCGGTTGGCAGGCGTTATGTGCGGTATTTCAACGATACCCATGGACGCAGCGGTACCCTATGGGAAGGCCGATACAAGTCCGCGTTGGTGCAGTCCGAGCGATATCTGCTTGCCTGCATGGTGTACCTGGACCTCAACCCGGTGCGCGCAGGAATGGTGGCGCAGGCGCAGGACTTTCCGTGGTCCAGCCACGCGCATTACGCCGGCTTGCGCAACGACCGCTTGGTGACGTCGCATGCACTGGTCTGGGAACTCGGCAACACGCCCTTCGCCCGCGAAGCGCGTTACCGCGAACTGGTGCTGGCAGGGGTGTCACAGGAGCAGCGGATGGTGCTGGGACGATCGGTGACCAGTGGCTGGCCGCTGGGCGACTCCCGGTTCATTGCCGTATTGCAACGCAAGACCGAGCGGCGCTTGACCCGCTCCGCGCCAGGGCGACCGGGCAAGACGGTAACCAGGCTTGGCTGACCGCCGTGCGACAGTGCCGTTGGCGGAGCGATTTGATCTGTCCCCAATTAAATCGGAATCGACCTTACGTGGTTTAAACTTGAACCTGACCCCAATTTATATTTCTCGGCACGAATGTTGCGGTGCACTAAACTGTGTGCCCGGCCGTGGGCTGGGGGTGAAGTGACGAGGAACAATCATGGCGACTTTGGACGAAATCGACTATCTGCAACGCAACGGGCTGTACAGCGGCGCGCATGAGCATGACGCCTGTGGCGTCGGTTTCGTGGCCAACATCCGGGGCGTGAAGTCCCATGACATCGTGAAGAACGCGTTGCAGATCCTGCAGAACCTGGATCATCGCGGCGCGGTCGGTGCCGACAGTCTGATGGGTGATGGCGCAGGTATCCTGATCCAGTTGCCCGACGCGTTGTATCGCGAGGAGATGGCCGCCCAGGGTGTCGTGTTGCCGGCGCCGGGTGAATACGGCGTGGGTATGATCTTTCTGCCCAAGGAGCATGCCTCACGCATGGCCTGCGAGCAGGAGATGGAGCGAGCGATCAAGGCCGAAGGCCAGGTCTTGCTGGGTTGGCGCGACGTGCCGGTCAACCGCGACATGCCGATGTCGCCGGCGGTGCGCAAGAAGGAGCCGATCATTCGCCAGGTTTTCATCGGCCGCGGCGACGACGTGATCGTCCAGGACGCGCTCGAGCGCAAGCTGTATGTGATCCGCAAGACCTGCAGTGGCTCGATCCAGCGCCTCAAGCTCAAGCACAGCAAGGAGTATTACGTTCCCAGCATGTCGAGCCGGACCGTCGTGTACAAGGGCTTGTTGCTGGCCGGCCAGGTAGGCGTGTATTTCCGCGATCTGGAAGACCCGCGTTGTGTGTCCGCGCTGGGCCTGGTGCATCAGCGGTTCTCGACCAACACGTTCCCGGAATGGCCGCTCGCGCATCCGTACCGGTATGTCGCGCACAACGGTGAGATCAACACTGTCAAGGGCAACTACAACTGGATGAAGGCCCGCGAAGGCGTGATGTCCTCGCCGGTGCTCGGCGCCGACCTGCAGAAGTTGTACCCGATCAGCTTCGCCAGTCAGTCCGACACTGCGACCTTTGACAACTGCCTGGAACTGCTCACCATGGCCGGTTACCCGATCAGCCAGGCGGTGATGATGATGATTCCCGAGCCCTGGGAGCAGCACAGCACGATGGATGTGCGCCGGCGCGCGTTCTACGAATACCACGCTGCGATGCTCGAGCCCTGGGACGGTCCGGCTTCGATCGTGTTTACCGACGGGCGCCAGATCGGCGCCACGCTGGACCGCAACGGCTTGCGCCCCTCGCGTTATTGC
>CAZADK010000322.1:0-5506 GCA_964483855.1 uncultured Rhodoferax sp. | reverse complement strand
GCGGCAGGGGTGGCATTGGGAGTTTTATCTTCAGGCACAGGCCTTGACCTTGGAAACATCCAACGCGTAGTCGCCCAGTTGCGGCATGGTGATGACTGGCGGCTGCGCCGAAATGAAGCCCCACGGGCCGGCATTGAGCAGCGCCACGGCGTTGGTCATGGCCTTCATGCCGATCTTGGCGTCGTTGGCGACGCCGGCGGACGGAATGGACTCGGGGGCGGTCGTCGGGCCGAGGATGAACAACACGCTCGGGTCGGCAGCGTAACGGGTGACCGCGGCCATGGCCTGCGGGCGGGCCGAAGCACTGTCTGCCACCTCGACGACGATCTTGTCAGCGCCCAGGAAACCCTTGGCGTTGAGTTCTTCTGCCGCGAACTTCATGCCTTCCGAGGCGGGCACGCCCACAAAGGCGGCGCCGCCGGTCAAGGCCTGCAAAATGACAATCTTGCGATCTGCTGCCTGTGCCGCGTGGGATGCGAGGGCCATCCCTGCTGCCCATGCGAGCGTTCTAAAAACCTGCTTCCGTGATGCCATGGAACCGTCTCCTGGTTGTGTTTGAATGAAATAACGCGAAAGAAATTATATTTTTTCGACACTATCCATATATTCTTGCACAGTGTCAAGCGTGTTTACGCGTATTCGCCCTGCGCCTGCAGCACCGGCCGCGGCGCGCAGGAGATGTATTCGGCCAGCACGTCGCCCTGCACGGTGACGTGGCCGCGCATGAGGTTGTAGGCCTCATCGGCATTGCCGGCTTCGATCAGGCCCAGCAGGATCTTGTGGTCGTGGTTGTTGGCCTCCTGGCGGCCTTTGGCACGCAACTGGAACATGCGATAAGGATTGAGTCGGATGGCCAGGTTACGGGTTGTCTCGAACAGAACATCGTTGTGGGTGGCACGCCATACGGCCACATGAAAACGAATGCCCTGGCGACCGAACTCGTCGTCGTCGCCGGCGGCGAGGGCTGCATCGGAGGCCCGCTGGATGGCAGACAGCGTCTCGCGCTCCTGAGGAGTGATGCGGCGCGTCGCCAGGCGGGCGCAGATGGCCTCGAGCTCGGACAGGGTCTCGAACATCTGGATCAGCCGGCGCACATCGAGCGGGGCCACCACGGCACGCTGACGCGACGGCTTCTCGACCAGGCCCGTCTCGATCAGCTGGAGCAGCGCTTCGCGCACCGGCGTGCGCGACACCGAAAAGCGCTTGGCGATGGCATCTTCGTCCAGCGGGGTGGCGGGTGCCAGGCTGCCGGCAAAAATTTCCTTCTCCAGGGCACTGCGCACAATCTCGCACTGGGTCAGCTTCTTGGCGTCCTGGCTCTTGACGCGTCCCCGTGGACGGGGCGATTTGGTGATGGAAATGCCCGTGGATGACCCGGTTTCGGCGGCTCTTGACTGCATTCGTGTCTTCTCAATATATTCGGGCTAGTGGGAGTTTATACAATCTTGCACTATCATGGCACAAAAATACATTGTGAGACATTGCCTCTGATCTGGCAAGCACACCATGCTGACCTTTCCGCATTTCGAACCCCACTTTGCGCGGGCGCACTGGACGCTGCCGCATGTGCTGGAGCATCAGGCGCAGCACCGCGCGCAACGCCCCTTCCTGTCCTGGACCGATGCCGGCCCGGCCCTCGGTTATGCCGAAGTCAACACGCTGGTGAACCGGCTGGCGCACGGCATGGCGGCATTCGGCATCGGCCGGCGCGAGCATGTCTGCATCCTGCTGCCCAATTGCCTTGAATTCCTGTTTGCCTGGTTCGCCCTGAGCAAGCTGGGCGCGGTCGAAGTCGCCATCAGCGATGCCTACAAGGGCAGCTTCCTTGCCCATCCGCTGCAGTTGTCCCAGTCGCGCACGCTGATCACCACGGCCATGCTGGCGCAGCGACTGGTCGATATCGAGGACCAGATCCCGATCGAAAACATCGTGCTCGTCACCGAGCCGGGTGCCGACCCGGCGGTCGCGCCCCCCAGCTTTCGCAGGATCCGCGTGCACCGCTTTGCCGATCTGTACACGCACGACACGACCAACCCGCCCGACATCACCACACCGCAGGACCCCGCGGCCGTGCTGCTGACCTCGGGCACCACCGGGGCGTCCAAGGGCGTGGTGATGCCGCATTCGCAGTTCTACTTCTTCGCCGAAGAAGACGTACAACTCATGCGGCTGAAGGAAGACGATGTCTACATGACGGGTTTTCCGCTGTTTCACGGCAACGCGCAGTTCCTGACCGTCTATCCGAGCATGATCGCCGGCGCCCACTGCGTGCTGTATCCGCGCTTCAGTGCCTCCGACTGGGCGGGCCGCGCACGGCGCAGCGGCGCCACCGTGACCAACCTGCTCGGGGCCACGCTGGCGTTCATCTGCGCGCATCCGCCCTCCCCGGATGACCGGGCGCACAAGATCCGCTGTATCTACGCGGCGCCGCTGTCCACCGATCTGGCCGGCCCGTTCTCGGAGCGCTTCGGCGTGCAGGAGTTCGTGGATGGTTTTGGGCAGACCGAGATTTCCAACGTCTTCATGACGCCGCCCGACGCGCCTCGCCCGCCGGGCGCCAGTGGGGTGCTGGTCGACCAATGGTTCGAGATCCGGCTGGCCGACCCGCAGACCGGCGAGCCGGTGCCCGAAGGACAGGCCGGTGAGTTGCTGGTCCGGCACAAACACCCCGGCATCATCTCCACCGAGTACCTCGGCATGCCCGACAAGACCATCGAGTCGCGCCGAGACCTGTGGTTTCACACGGGCGATGCGCTGCGGCGCGATGCACAGGGCTGGTATTACTTCGTCGACCGCGTCAAGGATGCGCTGCGCCGGCGCGGCGAGAACATCTCGTCCTTCGAGGTGGAGGCGGTGCTGCGCAGCCACGCCAGCGTGGCAGACTGTGCCGTGATCGGCGTGGCAGCCGACGAAAAGGCCGGTGAAGACGAGGTCATGGCCTTCATCGTGCCGCACGAGGGCCAGGCCCTCGACTACGCCGCCATCGCGACCTGGTGCGATGCGCGCATGCCCGCTTTCATGATCCCGCGTTATTTCGACCAGCTGGCAGAACTGCCGCGCACCCCGACCGAGAAGGTGCGCAAGAAGGAGCTGCGTGAGCGCGGTGTCGGCCCCCAGACCTGGGACCGCACCCGCCGCAGCGGCCAGACACCGAAGACCTGAAGGGCCACACCGATGACCACCAGCCCGAACGACACCCTGCTGCTGGAAGTGCACGAGAAAGTGGCCGTGGTCACGCTCAATCGGCCCGAGGTCGGCAATGCCTTCAACGAAGCCACCCGTCTCGGTCTGCCCGCGCTGCTGGAGCAGCTTGACCAGGACGACAACTGCGCTGCCATCCTGCTGACTGGCGCCGGCGAGCGCGGCTTCTGCGCAGGGGCCGATATCAAGGAAGGCCGCGCCATCGGCACTTCGGTGCAGGAGCGCCACCGTTTGCTGGGCAACGCCTGGATCGACCGCGTGGGGCGTATTTCCAAGCCGGTGATTGCTGCGCTGCACGGGTACTGCCTGGGTGGCGGGCTGGAGCTGGCGCTGGCCTGTGACATCCGCATCGCGGCACCGGGGGCCCAGTTCGGCCTGCCGGAAACCGGCCTCGGCCTGATTCCCGGCGGCGGTGGCACACAACGACTGCCGCGCCTGATCGGGCTGGGCCGCGCGCTCGACATGATGCTCACCGGCGAGCGCATCGACGCCGAGGAAGCCCTGCGTATCGGCCTGGTCTCGCGCCTGGTGGCCCACCGCGATACGCTGCTGTCCGAAGGCCGCGCCATCGCAACCCATATCGCGTCGCGGCCACCGACCGCCACGGCCTATGCCAAGGAAGCCGCCCGCGCCGGCATCGACACCGACCTGCAGGCCGGCCTGACACTCGAAAAGACGCTGTTCGCGCTGCTGATGTCCACCACGGACCGCGCAGAAGCCGCACTGGCATTCAAAGAAAAGCGCGCACCGCGCTTCACTGGTACTTGAGGAGGTACACACCATGACTATCCAGGACCCGATCGTGGTCGTGGGCGCCGGCCTGATGGGCACCGGCATTGCCCACGGCTTCATCGCCAGCGGCCACGCGGTCACGCTGGTCGACACCCAGACCCACGCGCTGGAACGTGCCAAGGCCAGCATCGGCAAGATCCTGTCCGACGGCGTGCGGCTGGGCAAGTCCACCGAAGCCCAAGCCAGTGCCGCCCTGGCCCGGCTGCAACTTGCAGCGGGCCTGTCGGCTGCGCCAGGCAACACGCAATTGCTGGTGGAGACCGCCACCGAGAAGCTTGACATCAAACAGGCCATCGTGCGTGAGGCCGAAGCGCTGTTCGGCGCCGAGATGGTGATCGCCACCAACACATCGGCCTTGAGCATCACCGAGATCGCCGCCGCCATCAAGACGCCGCAGCGCGTGATCGGCATGCACTTCTTCAACCCGGTGCACAAGATGAAGCTGGTGGAGATCGTGCGCGGGCTGGAGACCCGCACCGAGGTCGTCCATCGCGTGCAGGCCTGGGTAGCCGCCATCGGCAAAACCTCGATCGAGGTGAACGAGGCGCCCGGTTTCACCACCAGTCGCATCTCGGCCCTGCTCGGCAACGAGGCGATGTGCATGCTGGCCGAGGGTGTGGCCAAGGCAGAGGACATCGATACGTCGCTGCGCATGGCCTTCAACCACCCGATGGGGCCGCTGGAACTCGGCGACCTCACCGGCTGGGACACCCGGCTGGCGGTGCTGCAGTACCTGCACCAGACCCTGGGCGAGAAGTTCCGCCCCTGCCCGCTGATCATCAAGCTCGTGAAGTCGGGGCGCCATGGCCGCAAGACCGGCCGCGGCATCTACGAATACGACGCCCAGGGTCAGAAAATCCCCAACTCCGGAATAAGGCCCTTCTGATGCGTGATGTTGTCATTGTCGAAGCCGCCCGCACCCCTGTCGGCCGCTTTCGCGGCGGATTCAAGGGCGTGCGGGCCGATCATCTGGGTGCCGCGGTGCTGGGCGAACTCGTCCGGCGTGCCGGCATCTCGCCCGAGCAGGTCGATGACGTCGTCCTGGGCTGCGTCTCGCAGGTCGGCGAGCAATGCGGCAATATCGCGCGCACGGCGCTGCTGTCGGCGGGATGGCCCGAGTCCATCCCTGGCATGACAGTGGACCGCAAGTGCGGCTCGGCCGAGGCCGCCGTGCATGTGGCCATCGGTTCGATCGCATCCGGCATGACCGACGCTGTCGTCGCCGGTGGCGCCGAGAACATGACGCGGGTGCCGATGGGCGGCAACCGCGATGTGCACGGTGTTCCTTTCGGCTGGCGCCTGAACGAACGTTTTGCCTTGACCTCGCAGGGTGAAGCTGCCGAGCGCATGTGTGACCTCTGGAACCTGAGCCGCGACGCACTCGACGACTACGCCATGGAAAGCCACGCCCGCGCCGCGCGGGCGGCGGATGCCGGATATTTCGACCGCGAGATCGTGCCCGTGGCCCTGCAGGACTGGTGCGAACGTGGCGAAACCCCGGTCGATACCGTGC
>CAZADK010000321.1:0-5529 GCA_964483855.1 uncultured Rhodoferax sp. | reverse complement strand
ACCATGGTCTATGTGACGCACGACCAGGTCGAGGCGATGACGCTGGCCGACAAGATCGTGGTGATGCAGGCCGGGGTGATCGAGCAGGTCGGCAGTCCGATTTCACTGTACGCCGACCCGGTGAACCGTTTCGTGGCCGGTTTCATTGGTTCGCCGAAGATGAACTTCATGGTGGCCCACGCCGATACCGACGGCTTGCAATTGCCCGGCGGCCGGCTGCGCGGCGCCGCTGCACCAGCAACGCTGGTGGAGGTCGGCATACGGCCTGAACACCTGCGCCTGGGCGAGGACGGCGACGGGCAGCTGACCGGCGTCGTCGCGGCCACCGAACATCTGGGCTCGGACACGCTGGTGCATATTGATGTGCCGGGCCATCCCAGGCCACTGCTGGTGCGCCTGGCAGGCGAGCGTGCCGTGCGCCACGGCAGCACCGTGCACGCCAGTTTCGACCATGGAGCCGTGTACGGGTTCGACCGCGACGGACAACGCGTCGCATTGGTGCAACCCATGGCGCGGGCCGCCTGACGACCCGCATGAAAAACCCGCCGAATATCGTGGTTCCGCCGTCGGAACACCCGCCGCTGGATAACCCATTTTTCCCCGTGTCTCGATAACTTCAAGGAGCAAACCATGTTGAAAACAGTCAAGAAAGTAGCCCTGCTGGGCATGACCAGCATGCTGGTCATGCAGGCATCGACATCCGCCGCGGCCGATGTCGATTTCATGAACTGGTCGTCGACCGAAGAGGTGAACAAGCCGCGTATCAAGGCGATGGAGGAGAGCTTCACCAAGGCCACCGGACTGACCGTGAATTCGATCGGATATGCCTGGGGCGAGATGGTCAAGAATGCGTTCCTGCGTGGACGTACCAATACCTTGCCAGACGTGATGCAGGTGCAGGCCCGGTTGCTGCCTACCATTGCAGGCATCAACGGCATCGTCGACCTGAACCAGGTGTACGGACAGAAGAACCTGGAGGCGATGTTTCCACCGGCCATGCTGGCGTTCGGCAACGTCGACGGCAAGCAGGTCGCGCTGCCGTGGATCGGCGGCACCATCGGCATGGTCGCCAACAAGGCGGTGCTGGCCAAGGCCGGCATCGACAGCCCGCCGGCCACCGTCGCCGACTTCCGCAACGCGCTGATCAAGATCCGTGACAAGGTGCCCAATTCCGTGCCCTACGGCATGGCAACCAAGAACAACAACTCGATCGTGCTCGATTACATGATCTGGGTCTGGACCTTTGGCGGCGATATCGTGACGAACGGAAAACCAGTGGTGGATTCGAAGGAAGCCACGGCGGCGCTGAAGTTCATGGCCGACCTGGTCAAGGACCGGCTCGCCGCGCCCGAGATCGACCGGCCTGACGCGCGCCGGTTGTTCGGCCAGGAAGCATCGGGCTTTTATTTCGACCCGCCGATCGCACGCACGTTCGCCGTCGACTTTTCCGGCAAGGGACCGAGCTACGGCGCCAACGTGTTGCCGATGTTCACCCCGACGCTCGCTGCCGGCGGCACACCCACCTCGATCCAGTGGGGCCACGTGATCTCGATCTTCGGCGCCAAGAACGCCAAGCCGGACAGTCCCGCGGCCAAGTTCGCGATGCACCTGCTGTCCAAGGACACGCTGGTCGATTACGCGTCCTTCAGTGGCGTGCTGCCATCGACCACGGCAGGCCAGGCAGACCCGAAGATCGCCAATGACAGCTACCTCGCCACCTGGGCCAAACACGCCGGCACGCCACGGCGCAACACGCTTGCGTCACTGAGCAATGGCGCTGCCGTGGCCAACGTCATCGGCGAAGAGGTGCAAGCCGCCGTGCTGGGGCAAAAGACGGCCGAGGTCGCCGCGCGCGACATGCAGGCCCGCATGGTCAAGGCCATGGCCGCTGCCAACTGATGGCTGCGGACGCCGCCACCGTAGCCACGCCGCCGGTGCCGCGGCGCTCCAGCCACGCGCGCCGGGGCGGCCTGAAGGCGGCCGAGCGACGCTTTGGCATGCTGCTGCTGGTGCCGGCACTGGTGGCGTTCTGCGGCGTGATCCTGTTGCCGTTTGCCAAGGCGCTCGGACTGTCGCTGTTCAAGTACACGATCGACATGGACGGGCCCGAGTTCATCGGCCTGGGCAATTTCGCACGGGTGCTGGGCGACGCCGCGGTGCGTGGCTCGTTCGTCACCACGCTGGTGTTCGTCGGCCTGACCACCGCCTGCTCCATCTTCCTGGGCCTGGTGTGGGCGTTGATCATGAACCAGCCGTTTCGCGGCCAATCGGCCCTGCGCGGGGTGTCGCTGCTGCCCTGGATCATGCCGGCCACCGTGGCGGCATTCCTGTGGGGCTGGATCTTCAATGCGCGTTTCGGCCTGATCAACGCAGCGTCGCTGCAACTGGGCCTGATCGACTTCCCGGTAGCCTGGCTCTCGACGCCGTACGGAGCGATGGCGGCGGTGGTGATCACCAAGACCTGGTTGTCGATCCCGCTGTTCATGGCTTTTTTCCTGGCCGGGCTGCAGAGCATGGACCAGGAGCAGATCGATGCAGCCCGCGCGGACGGCGCGCAGAACTGGGACGTCCTGAAGGACCATGTGATCCCGCACCTGCGCCCGGTGCTGCTGGTGACGGTGGTGCTGGGCGTGATCGGCAATCTGCAGCATTTCGACACGATCTGGGCGCTCACCGCCGGCGGACCGGTGCGTGCCACGACTGTGCTGTCGGTGCAGGTCTATCGGCTCGCGTTCGAACAGTGGGACATCGGCATGGCCGCCACCGTAGGCGTGTTGTGGGTGGCCACCATCATGCCGCCGGCGTATTTCTACCTGCGCCACCTGATGAAGGGCGTCGAATAATGCTCGATCTTTCCTCCCGCCACGCCAAGCTGATCTTCGCCGGCGTCGCGCTCACGATGGGCCTGTTCATATTCTTTCCGGTCTACTGGCTGGTGATCTCGTCGTTCAAGTCCAGCCAGGAGTTGTACCGGATCACGCCGACGTTATTTCCCACCACCTGGACGCTGGACCACTTTCGCACCGCGCTCACACGCGGACACCTGCCGCTGCATCTGTTCAACAGCCTCGTCGTATCGCTGTCGTCGGCGGCCATCAACACGACGATGGCAGTCTACGCAGGTTACTCGTTTGCCAAATACCGCTACTTCGGGCGCAAACCCGTGATGCTGCTGATGCTGTCGGCACAGATGTTCCCGTTCGGCCTGCTGTTGATCACGATCTACCCGCAGCTCACCAGCTGGGGCTTGCTGGACACCCGCGCCGGCCTGGTCCTGTCCTATGTGGTGTTCGCATTGCCGGTGGCAACCTACATGTTGTACAGCTACTTCAGCCAGGTACCGAACGAACTGATCGAGGCGGCCCGCGCCGACGGTGCCTCCGACCTGCGCATCTTTCACACCATCGTGCTGCCGGTCTCGCTGCCACCGATCATCACGGTGTTCCTGTACAGCTTCATGTGGAGCTGGAACGACCTGCTGTATTCGCTCACGCTGATCGTGTCGGAAGACAAACGCACCGTCGCGCCCGGGCTGCTGCTGACCTACCTCAACGAATCCAATGCCGACTGGGGCGGAGCGATGGCGGCGTCCCTGATGGCGGCGCTGCCGGTGATGGTCGGCTTCATCCTGCTGCAGCGTTACTTCATCCAGGGCGTCACGGCGGGGGCCGTGAAATGACGCCACACAAGCGCACGAAACTTGCGCAGGAGATCCACCCATGCGGTTGAAGGACCAGGTCTGTATCGTCACCGGCGCCGGGCGCGGCATCGGCCACGGCATCGTGCTGCGTTTCCTGGCCGAGGGCGCGCGCGTCGTTGCGCTGGAGCGGGACACGGCGGCACTGGCAGAGCTGCGGCGCAGCTACGCCAGCGACCACCTGTTGTCCCTGGAGGGCGACGCCGCCGACCAGGCGACGATCGACGCCACCATCGGGCAAACCCTGGCGCACTGGGGACGGGTCGATGTGCTGGTCAACAATGCAGTGGCCTACACCGAGCACGGCGTCACCACCACCTCCGACCAGGATTGGGCCGACACCATCGACTCCGGCCTGACCTCGGTGTTCCGCTGGTGCCGCGCGGCGCTCACGCCGATGCTGGCCCAGGGACGCGGCGTGATCGTCAACATGGCCTCGATCAACCAGATCGTGGCCAACCCCAACCTGGCCGCCTACACGGCAGCCAAGGGCGGTGTGCATGCTCTGACGAAGCAGATCGCGGTCGAGTACGGCCCGCGGGGCATTCGCTGCAATGCAATATCGCCGGGGTTCATCATTACCGAACGCACCATGGTCGGGCGCAGCGCCGCCGACCTGGAGTGGGATGCGGAGGCGTATCCAGTGGGCCGCATCGGTTATCCGGCCGACGTAGCGGCGGCCGCGGCATTTCTCGCATCCGAAGACGCTGCCTTCATTTCCGGGGTAGACCTGCCGGTCGACGGCGGCCTGACAGCCGTCGCGCCCTCGGCGTTGCTCTCACGCAAGATAAGGGCTTGGTGGGGCCGCAAGCCGGTTGGTGTAATCGACTGAATCGCGAGGCAGCATGCATCTGCACTGCGGTCAATTGCATATGGTCCTGGAGCCGGAGGCGGGTGGGCCTGCGCCTGCAGATGACGGCCAGCAAGGATCTGCGGCACCTTGTCGTCTATCGCACCATGGACCAGCCTTGGCTGTGCATTGAACCGGTGTCCCACGCCACTGGCGCTTTGGGCCTGTCTGGATTGTTTCACGCACGGTACGGCGCTCGCATGCTTGCACCTGGGGCTACCGCACATGCATGGATGCGCATTGAGGTCACCCTTCCCCCGATCTGCGCGGCTCGCACCTCATGGGGCGCATCGACCACGGCGCCATCGGCGGACAGACCGGCGCAGACATGGAGCGGGTCGACCATGCGATGAAAGTGCTCGAGCATGTGTCTGTGGAAATGGCGCCCGGCGATGCGCTGTTCTTTCACGGCAATCTATTGCATGCGTCGGGGCGCAATGATTCCGAACGTCACCGCAACGTATTGCTCAGTTCTTATAGCCGCGCGGACAACGCGCCGATCCGCAGCGGCCCCAACATCAGCCATACGCCGTTCGACATCGTGCCGGACGAGGACATTGCCCGCTACCGTGGAAAGCCAATCGACCGCACCGCGCACCGGTTTCTCAAGCCGGAAAAGGCGATGGACTAACCGGTACGGACGACGGCAGGCGGGAATCCGTCAGGCGGTCTGCGCTCGGCCGCGCCGCAACAACGCCAGCAATACAGGCGAGACCTACACCAGGATCGTCACCACCACCAGCGTGGCCGCGATCGGACACGAGAATAAGGCCAGCATGTTGCCATCGGCCTTGATCATCGAGGTGATGGAGTTCTCCTCCAGCATCCTGTACGCGTTCCACGACACGCAGGGTCATGTCGACGATGGGCTGATGCGCCTGCAGGCGCCTTGATATATCTCATGAATTGGCACATGCTTGGGTATCCATCACGCGCAGGGAGATGCAGTCATGAGCCAAGTCGCCAAACTGTTCACCAACGG
>CAZADK010000320.1:0-5536 GCA_964483855.1 uncultured Rhodoferax sp. | reverse complement strand
CCTTCCGCCCCTGCCACCGATTCCTGCGGAATCCGGTGGTAGTCCGCCTGGCCGCTGACGCGGTCGCTCGGGTCCAAATAGCGCTTGGCCCCGGTGTTCGGCGGTATTGCGCCAGATAGAGAAAAAATGGCCACGTCACAAGTTCAAACCGTTGTCAGCCCGCTCGACAAGGCCAAACTGGCTGGTGCCATTTTGCTGGTTGTGGGTGCGTTGGTTGCGTTCTACCTGCTGTCCAAGCAAGGCCCTTTGGCGCAATGGGGTGCCTTGATCGTCGGTCTTGCGGCTGCGGTGGCGGTGTTCTTCGTGTCCGAACCGGGCCGTGAGTTGTTCGCGTTTGGTCGTGATGCAGCCCGCGAAGTCAAGAAGGTTGTCTGGCCGTCGCGCAAGGAAGCGATCCAGATGACGGCCTATGTCTTTGCTTTCGTGGCCGTGATGGCGGTATTCCTGTGGTTGACCGACAAGACGCTCGAGTGGCTTTTATACGGTGTGGTTCTGGGATGGAGGTAATGATGACTGGTGTGATAGAGACCCCTTCCGATGCGCCCGCGGGGATGGCGCCATCGGCCAATCCCGATCTGCGCTGGTATGTGGTGCACGCCTATTCGGGCATGGAAAAAGCCGTCGAACGCAACATTCAGGAGCGCATCACCCGCGCCGGCATGCAGGACAAGTTTGGCCGCATCCTGGTGCCGATGGAAGAGGTAGTCGAGGTCAAGAACGGCCAGAAGAAAACCACCGAACGCAAGTTCTTCCCTGGTTACGTTCTGGTCGAGATGATCATGAATGACGATACCTGGCACCTGATCAAGCACACGAACAAGGTCACCGGCTTTGTCGGTGGCGCGAAGAACCGGCCGTCGCCGATCTCCGAGGCCGAGGTTGCCAAGATCGTCAACCAGATGCAGGAGGGAACCGAGAAGCCGCGGCACAAGGTCGAATTCGAGGTGGGTGAATACGTGCGCGTCAAGGATGGTCCGTTCACCGACTTCAACGGCTCGGTCGAGGACGTCAATTACGACAAGAGCAAGGTGCGCGTGTCGGTGACCATCTTCGGTCGCGCCACGCCGGTTGAACTGGAGTTTTCCCAGATCGAGAAGACCTGAGTCGGGTTCGGGCTTTTCTTACAGGTAATCGATTCCGCGCTCATCGACTCGGCGCGGATGTTTTTCCAGAGTCGCTAACCCCGGGGAGCCGAGGCCCATAGTCTGGCCGAGGCGTTTGGACCCGCAAGGAGTAAACCATGGCGAAAAAAATCGTCGGTTTCATCAAGCTGCAAGTGCCAGCTGGTAAAGCCAATCCCTCACCGCCGATCGGCCCAGCACTGGGTCAGCGCGGATTGAACATCATGGAGTTCTGCAAGGCGTTCAACGCGCAGACCCAGGGTGTCGAGCCTGGTCTGCCGCTGCCGGTGGTCATTACCGCGTTTGCCGACAAGAGCTTCACCTTCATCATCAAGACCCCGCCGGCGACCACGCTGATCAAGAAATCGATCAAGCTGGACAAGGGCTCGGCCAGACCGCATCTGGACAAGGTCGGCAAGATCACCCGGGCTCAGCTCGAAGAGATCGCCAAGGCCAAGATGAAAGACCTGACCGCAGCCGATCTGGATGCGGCTGTTCGTACCATCGCCGGCTCCGCCCGCTCGATGGGCGTCAATGTGGAGGGCGTGTAAATGGCCAAGCTCAGCAAGAAACAAAAGGCATTCCCGGTTCAGATCGACAGCACCAAGCTGTACCCGCTGACCGATGCGCTCGGTATCGTCAAGCAGTGCGCCACCGCCAAGTTTGATGAATCGATCGACGTTGCCGTTCAACTCGGCATCGACGCCAAGAAATCGGACCAGGTCGTGCGCGGTGCCGTCGTGTTGCCCAACGGCACCGGCAAGACCAAACGCGTCGCTGTGTTCGCCCAGGGTGCCAAGGCCGAGGAAGCCAGGGCCGCTGGCGCCGACATCGTCGGCATGGACGACCTCGCTGCGAGGGTCAAGGCCGGCGACATGCCGTTCGACATCGTGATTGCCGCACCAGACGCCATGCGTGTGGTCGGTACGCTGGGTCAGATCCTCGGTCCGCGTGGCCTCATGCCCAACCCCAAGGTGGGCACGGTTACGCCGGACGTAGCCACCGCGGTGAAGAACGCCAAGGCAGGCCAGGTTCAGTTCCGTGTCGACAAGGCCGGTATCGTGCACTCGACGATCGGTCGTCGATCGTTCGATACTGACAAGCTGCAAGGCAACCTGTCGGCGCTGGTCGAGGCGCTCATCAAGGCCAAGCCGGCGTCGAGCAAGGGTATTTTTCTCAGGAAGATTGCCGTCTCCAGCACCATGGGTGTGGGCGTCCGAGTGGACACCCAGACCCTCGGCGCGTAAGCAAGGCGGCGTGGAGAGTTTTCCGGTCGCCCGACAAGGCGGCCGGAATTGGTGGGCTGGCGGTGCCGCGATGGGCTGCCAGGTCATCCAAGACCGTTGGTGTGCCCTTGATTGGGCGCTTAATCAGTGAAAACCAACGCAGATGGCGATCCCGCTGAATCAGGATTGGTTTCCGGAAACAGTTGGTCGCTGCAGTGTGGCGTACGCAGGAAGGACTCGATGGCGACATCGACCTGAAACCCGTGCAAACCAAAAGGAGTAGACCTTGAGTCTTAATCGCAGTGAGAAAGAAGCTGTCGTCAGCGACGTGACCAGCCTCGCCGCAAAAGCTCAAACGCTCGTAATGGCGGAATACCGTGGCATCACGGTCGCCGACATGACCCGCTTGCGCTCGAGTGCGCGCAGCAGTGGCGTCAGCCTGAGTGTGTTGAAAAACACGCTGGCTCGCCGTGCTGTGGCCGATAGCAGCTTTGCAGTCGTGTCCGACCAGATGACCGGCCCGCTGATCTATAGCTTTTCCGAAGACGCGGTGGCTGCCGCCAAGGTGGTGGCCGAGTTCGCGAAGACCAACGACAAATTGGTGATTCGCGGCGGTGCGTATGGCGGCAAGGCCCTGGATGCCGAGGGCGTGAAACAACTGGCCAGCATTCCCACCAAGGAAGTGTTGTTGTCGCAGTTGCTGGGCTTGATGCAATCCCCGGTGTCGCGTACAGCCCGTGTGCTGGCCGCGTTGGCGGAGAAAAAGGGCGAAGCGGAAGTGCAAGCGGAGGCGGAACCGGTCGCGGCCTGAAGGCCAGACGGCGTAGTGAACCAATAGTGGATGTTCGGGCTCAAAGGGATCAACACCCCGTCAGCCCCCGACTGATTGAAGGAAATAGAAATGGCATTCGATAAAGACGCATTTTTGACCGCGCTGGACAGCATGACGGTCATGGAACTCAACGACCTGGTGAAAGCCATCGAAGAGAAGTTTGGCGTGAGCGCAGCTGCCATGGCCGCTCCGGCTGCAAGTGGTGCCGGTGGCGCTGCTGCCGCCGTGGAAGAGAAGACCGAATTCGACCTGGTGCTGACCGAAATCGGCGCGAACAAGGTGTCGGTCATCAAGGCCGTGCGCGAAATCACCGGCCTGGGCCTGAAAGAAGCCAAGGACCTGGTCGATGGCGCACCGAAGACCGTCAAGGAGGCCATGCCCAAGGCCGACGGCGAAGCCGCCAAGAAGAAACTGGAAGAAGCCGGGGCCAAGGCCAACCTCAAGTAATTCTTGCCCAGACCAGGGCTGGGGCGCGCGCGAAAGCGAGCCCCAGCCTTTGGTCTTTCTGCGAATACACCAGAAAGCCGCGCGTAAAGGGCGATTTTCTAGTGTCTTCTGACCCCGACTGCAGAAGATGCCTTGGTTCGGGTTGCGCGCAATGCGCAATCGTCCGCCATTGATTGGTAGCGGCCAATCGCCAAGCCTGCCGAGCCATCCGCTCGGCGCACAGTGCAGGACCAACAAGACCCCCAAGTCTTTGCCCGGAGATCTCATGGCTTACTCATACACCGAACGCAAGCGGATTCGCAAAAGTTTTGGCAATCGCGACAGCGTACTCGAAATCCCCTATCTGCTGCAGATGCAAAAGGATGCCTACACCGCATTCCTGCAGGCGGACCTGCCGCCAAAAAAACGCACGGTGGAAGGACTGCAGGCCGCATTCGACGCGGCATTCCCGATCGTCTCGCACAATGGTTTTGTCGAGATGAAGTTCCTCGAGTACAACCTGGCCAAACCTGCGTTCGATGTCCGTGAGTGCCAGACCCGCGGCCTGACGTTTGCCTCGGCTGTGCGCGCCAAGGTGCAACTGATCATCTATGACCGCGAGTCGTCGACTTCGCAAAACAAGGTGGTCAAGGAAGTCAAGGAGCAAGAGGTCTACATGGGCGAAGTGCCCCTGATGACCACCAAGGGTTCTTTCATCATCAACGGCACCGAGCGTGTCATCGTCTCGCAGTTGCACCGTTCGCCTGGCGTGTTCTTTGAGCACGACAAGGGCAAGACGCACAGCTCGGGCAAGCTGCTGTTTTCCGCACGCATTATTCCCTACCGTGGATCCTGGCTCGACTTCGAGTTCGACCCCAAGGACATCCTGTATTTCCGCGTCGACCGCCGCCGCAAGATGCCGGTGACGATCCTGCTGAAGGCGATCGGCCTGAACCCGGAATCGATCCTGGCGAACTTCTTCGTCAACGACAACTTCCGCCTGATGGACAGCGGCGCGCAGATGGAGTTCGTCGCCGAGCGCCTGCGCGGCGAGGTTGCCCGTTTCGATATCACCGACAAGTCCGGCAAGGTCATCGTGGCCAAGGACAAACGCGTCACCGCGCGGCATACCCGCGACCTGGAGCAGGGAGAGACGACCCACATCAGCGTGCCGGAAGACTTCCTGATCGGCCGCGTCGTGGCCCGAGACGTGGTCGACGAGGACACTGGCGAGATCATCTCCAAGGCCAACGACGAGTTGACCGAACCACTGCTCAAGAAGCTGCGCACCGCCAACGTGCAGGACCTGCAGTGCATCTACACCAATGAACTCGACCAGGGCGCGTACATCTCGCAGACCCTGCGTACCGACGAGACCGCCGACGAGTTCTCGGCCCGAGTCGCCATCTACCGCATGATGCGTCCCGGCGAGCCGCCAACGGAAGACGCAGTGCAAGCGCTGTTCCAGCGCCTGTTCTACAACCCGGACACCTACGACCTGTCACGTGTCGGCCGCATGAAGTTCAACGCCAAGATGGGCCGCGACGAGTCGACCGGCCCGATGGTGCTGACCAACGAGGACATCCTGGCCGTGGTCAAGATCCTGGTCGATCTGCGCAACGGCCGCGGCGAAGTCGATGACATCGACCACCTGGGCAACCGCCGTGTGCGTTGCGTCGGCGAGCTGGCCGAGAACCAGTACCGCACCGGCCTCGCACGAATCGAGAAGGCCGTCAAGGAGCGTCTGGGCCAGGCCGAGCAAGAGCCGCTGATGCCGCACGACCTGATCAACAGCAAGCCGATTTCGGCCGCGTTGAAGGAGTTCTTCGGCGCTTCGCAGCTATCGCAGTTCATGGACCAGACCAACCCGTTGTCCGAGATCACCCACAAGCGCCGCGTGTCGGCGCTTGGCCCGGGTGGTCTGACGCGCG
>CAZADK010000319.1:0-5547 GCA_964483855.1 uncultured Rhodoferax sp. | reverse complement strand
GATGAAGGCCGACTTCAACTCCTTTGGCGCGCGGCGCGGCAACCACGACGTGATGATGCGCGGCACCTTTGCCAACGTGCGCATCAAGAACCTGATGTTGCCCCCGGACGGCAGTGGTTCACGGGAAGAGGGGGGTGTGACCCTGTACCAGCCGGCAGGAGAACGCATGTCGATCTTCGACGCGGCGATGCGCTACATCGAGGCCGGCGTGCCGACCGTCGTGTTCGCCGGCGAGGAATACGGCACCGGCTCGAGCCGTGACTGGGCCGCCAAGGGCACGCAGCTGCTCGGCATCGGTGCGGTCGTGGCGCGCAGCTTCGAGCGCATTCACCGCAGCAACCTGGTCGGCATGGGTGTGTTGCCGCTGCAGTTCAAGGGCGACGACTCCTGGCAGTCGCTGGGCCTTGTGGGTGACGAAGTCGTCGAAGTCCATCCCGATCCGGCGCTGACGCCGCAAAGCGACGCGAAGCTGGTCATCCACTCGGCCGACGGGAGGCACCGCGAGGTGGTGGTGACGCTGCGCATCGACACGCCGATCGAAGTCGACTACTACCGCAACGGCGGCATCTTGCCGTATGTGCTGCGGAACTTGCTGGCGTAGTTTGCGCAGCGCGCCCGGGCGCGATCCGGGTCCTAACGTTCCAGCAGCCGTGCGATCGCCACCGGAAGGCCCTGGTGCGGTTTGCGCGGTGGTGGTGCGAAGCTGCCGGCGCGCGCTTTGGTTGGCGCCAGCGCAGCCAGGGTTTCGGCATGGCGCACCGCGCTCGATACCCCGTCGACCACCGGCACCGGCAACTGGTCGCGCAGGCTGCGCGCCAGTCCGGCCAGCGGCGCGCCGGCCAGGATGATCACGTCAGCGCCATCCTGCCGCACGCAGCTCTCGCACAGGCCCAGCAGCGCTGGTGCATGGTCGTCCTGGACCGATCCGATGCTGGCCAGGGGACGATCGAGCGCCCGTATGCTGGCCAGCCGAGCGAGCAGGCCGTTGGCGTCGACGGTTTCGCGGTACCAGGCCTGGATACGCTGCGAGATCGCGACGATCGAGAACCTGTGCCCCAGCAGGCAGGCGCTGGCCAGTGCCGATTCGGTCAGGCCGAGCACGGGTATCGGCAGTGCCTCGCGCAGCGCCGCCAGGCCGGGGTCGCCGAACGCCGCCAGGATCACGGCATCGTGGTCGGCATGGTGTTCGGCCGCGAGCACGGCGCTGGCGTAGGCGCCAATCATGGCCTCGAACCGGGTTTCGATATAGGCCACGCCCAGCGGCGCGGTCAGCATCGTGATCTGCGTACCGGCGCTGGCGCTGCGCCGCGCCTCGGCGTGAATCAGCTCGGAGACGCTGTGGGAGATGTTGGGGTTGATGACGAGCAGGCGCATACAACAGCCTTTCAAAGGTGACTGGCCAAGTCGCAGACCGGTTGTGCCTGGGGCAACACCTGGTTGAACCGGTCGTTCATGGTTGTCGAGCTTCCCGCGCGGCAGACGCTGTGGCTGCGTCGGGTCGCGGGATCACGGTCTGACTGAAGCGCGCGATGTCGCCGGCGCTGGCCAGCCAGCAGTCGGCCTGGCGCAGGGCGATATGCTCCAGCGCACGGCGCAGGTGGCGCAGTCGAAACGGCTGCCCGACGATCATGGAATGCAGCGCGATACCCATGGCCAATGGCTGCTCCCGGGATTGGGCCCGCAGTTCCTCGAACTGGTCGATCACCATGTCGGCGAATTCGCCGGCTCCCACCTGGCGGCCGATGATCGCTGCGCTGTCGTTGATCTCCTGCGGATAGGGCAGGCTCAGGATATGTCCCGTGCGGGTCGCCAGCCATACCGGCTGGTCGTCCATGCACCAATCCATGACATAGGTGTATCCGGCCTCGTGCAGCAGGTCTGGCGTGACCGCTGTTTCCGCGATCCAGGGGCTGAGCCAGCCCGCCGGAGCACGCCCCTCGTGGCGGGCGATGGTCTCGGTCACCTGCACGATCAGCGCGCGCTCGGCGGCCTCGTCGAGCCCGCCCTGATGTTCCGAGTTGCTGCGTCCGTGCGCGGCGATCTCGGCGCCGGCGGCGCGGAACGCGTCAATCAGCTGCGGGCAACCGGCGTACAACTCGCTGTTGATCAGCAGCGTGATCGGCAATTTCAGCGACGTGAACAGGGCGAGCAGCCGCCAGGCGCCCACGCGGTTGCCGTAGTCGCGCCAGGAGTTGTTCAGCACGTCGGGCGGCGGCATGTGGGGCACCAGGTCCTCGACCAGGCCCTCGCCGAAGGCGTATTGCTCCAGGTTCAGCGCGACGAAGACCGCCAGGCGCTTTTCGCCCGGCCAGGAAAAGTCGGGCCGCTGTGTGATCGGCTGATAGGGGTAGCGGCCATGCTGGCGCAGCGGGTAGTGCAGGGGTTTCATGGTTCCGTGATGGGTGAGCGCTCAGAGCGTGAGAGGTAATCGATTGGGCGCCCCGGCGCGCGGCGCAAGACCCCGCCACTGGCCATGGGCCAGTGGCGCCAGGATCTGGTTGCGGGGTCTTGCGTGGGCTCAAGCGATTGGCTTTCACGCTCTCAGGAGCGGGGGGTAAAACGCGCCCGCAGTGCAGGACTGACGCCCGTCAGCGACCGGGGTGGCAACGGGGCCAGTGAGCCGGTGCTGGCCTTGGGGCAGCCCAGACGCACCAGCATCTCGGCCTGTGCGACGGCGCAGGAGACGCCCTCGACCAGCGGCACCGGCAATTGCGCCTGCACGCGCGGCGGCGCGCCTGCCATCACCGCACCAGCGAGCACGATCACTTCGCAGCCGTCGCGCTCGACCAGGTCGAGCGCGGCCTTGACGATCTGCGGGTCGGCGCCGTCCGGATTGCTGTCGCTGTAGGGCGCGTCGCTCTCGAGCGCACGCCAGCCGCCGACCCGGCCCGCCAGCCCGTAGCCGGCGACGCGTTCGCGGTACAGCGGCAACACCCGGCGTCCGAACACCACCACGCCGATACGCGTGCCGAGCATGCAGGCTGTCAACAGTGCCGCCTCGGTGATGCCAACCACCGGTACCGCAAGCATCTCGCGGGCCGCCAGTAGTGCGGTGTCGTACGACACGGCGAGCACGACGGCGTCGCAGCCATCGGCATGGCGCGCCAGTGCGTCCAGCGTCGCATGTTCGGCGATCGCCTCTTCGGTGCGTGTGGCGATCACCCGGGCGCCGAAGCGGCCGGTGACAGGGACGATCTCGGTGCCGCGGCGGGCCGACCGGCGCGCCTGGGCGCTCACACGTTCGGTCACGAATGGCGAGGTGTTGGGGTTGAGCAGCAGCAATCGCATCGTGTGTCGGTCGGTCGCCTTCAGGCGAAGATCTGCTCCAGCGTGATCGGCTCCTTGTCCGGCGTGTGCAGGTGCACCGAGCGTTCCACGTGTTCCAGGTGGCGCAACATCAGCTCCGCCGCGCGCGCCGCGTCACCCGCTTCGATGGCGTCGACCAGTGACGGATGGTCGCTCGGACAACCCTGGTGATCCGGTGTGCCGAAGAGGATGATGATCAAGGCGGACAAGGTCTCGAGCTCACGCAAGGTCCGCGCCAGGAAGCTGTTGCCCGCCATGTCGGCCAGCAGGAAATGAAACTCTCCCGACAGGGCGATGATCTGCCGCTGATCGCCCGCCTTGCGCGCGGCGTCTTCCTTGTGCAGATGCTGGCGCAGCCGCAGCACCTGTTCGGCCGTGGCTCGGCCGGCGACTTCCCGGATCAGCGCGGGTTCGATCAGGCGCCGGGCCGCGAATACTTCCTGTGCTTGCTCGACGGTGGGACTGCTGACGAACGCGCCCCGATTCGGCAGATCGGTGGCGATGCAGTCATGCACCAGCCGCCCGATCGCCTCGCGGATCTTGGTCCGGCTGACCTTGAAGATGGCCGCCAGCCGGGCCTCGACCAGCTGGGTTCCCGGCGGCAGCTGGTGGTTCATGATGGCCAGCAGCAGCCGCTCGAAGATGTCGTCCGAGCTGAGTGACAGTGCGCGTTCTGACGCTGGTTTTGCCGCTTTCTTTCTGCCTGGCCGCGCCGTTGCAGGATGGGTTGTCGTCATGGCTGGATCCCCCGATGGCAGCACGACGCTGCCGCCCCATCTTGCCATGGCCTGTGGCCTTTGCGACCGGTTGCAAGGGCACGGTTGGCACCAAACATGCGTACAACGACGGTTGCAAGGCTTGTATGCAGGTCTGGCACCAAAGTCGCCAATTGTGCACCTGAATAGGTCATGTACGAACCAGTCTGCGCCAGGATGGTGCCTGTAAATGATTGTTTTTAAACAAAGTTTCTATTTTTTCGCAATTGAATACCATTAGTGGTTAGTATTGCATACCATTTGCCTGTTTCATCGCTTTCTTTCAACCCAACCCGGAGAAAACCCATGACCCACACCCTGACCCGCAGACTGGTGCTCACGGCCTGTGCCGTTGCCTTGGCTTGCGGAGCCGTCTCGGCGCAGGAGCGGCTGCGCATCGCCGGCAACTTCGCGTCCGATCATTCGTCCTCAATGGCGATGCAACGCTTCAAGAAGGATGTGGAAACCGCGTCCAATGGTTCCTTGGTGATCGAAGTGTTCGACAACCAGCAACTGGGCGGCGCCCAGGAAAACGTGACGCAGACCCGTGCCGGAACGATCGACATGACCTGGGTCGGCATGGCCTTCCTGGCGCGCACGGTTCCCGAACTGGAGGCCGTCAGCCTGCCGTTCATGTTCCCCAGCCGTGAAGTGGCCTACAAGGTCATGGACGGTCCGGTGGTCGACCTGATCGAAGACAAGATGGCGACCAAGGGTTTTGCCTCGCTCGGCTTCATGGAACTCGGCCTGCGTCAGGTGACCAACAGCCAGCGTCCGGTCAAGGGCATGGCCGACCTCAAGGGCATGAAGATCCGCATGCAGCCGATCGAAACGCACCTGGCCACTTTCCGGGCGCTGGGCGCCAATCCGCAGCCGATGGACATCAAGGAGGTCTATTCCGCGCTGGAGCAGAAGGTGATCGACGGACAAGACAACCCGTTCTCGCTGATTTTGGCCAGTCGCTTCTACGAAGTCCAGAAACACGTCAGCAACACTGGCCATTTCTTCGATTTCATCGCTGTCGTGGCGAACAAGAAGAAGTTCGATGCGCTGGCGCCCGAGAAGCAGAAGATCATCCGCAGCGCGATGTCCGGTGCCATCGCGTGGCAACGCGGTGTGTCGGCCAAGACGGATGCAGACGCGCTGGTGCAGTTGCAGAAAAACGGCATGACCTACACCGAGTTGCCTGCGTCCGAGCGTGACGCCATGAAAAAAGCCACCGCGCATGTCGTCGATGACGTCAAGAAGCGGCTGGGTGCGCCCTTTGTCGATCAGGTTCTGGCCGAGTTGAAAAAGGCCGGCGGCTGATTGACAGGCAAGGCTCTGAACCCACGCACAACAAGACACCATGAGCGGGTATTTCCGGTACGCGGCGATGCCCAGGCGTCTTTCGCTGCGGCCCCTGGCGTGGTTGATTGCCACCTGCGACATCGCCGCTGCACTCTCGCTGGTGGGCCTGGTCACGGTGATGGCGGCTGTGGTCGCG
>CAZADK010000318.1:3398-5554 GCA_964483855.1 uncultured Rhodoferax sp. | reverse complement strand
GTGCTGGAGCAGATCAACGGCCGGCCTTATGCGCTGCTGGTGTGCGCGGGCAGCGACGGCAGCAACGCGGTGCGCCAGGCCGAGCGTATTGCCACCGGCTGGCGTCTGCGCAAGGTGGCCGAGTCGCGGATCGTGTGCACCCATGCGCAGACGCCCGAGGCGATCCTGGCACCCAAGACCATCGCACAAGCCGACCTGCAGGGCTGCGAGGAGATCGGTGAAGCACTGGGCCACGGCCTGGTCATGGGGCTGTTCTAGGCGCGCAGACCCTGTTCCGTGCCATCATCTCTCCATGCTCAGAACATTGAAGGACCTGTTCGACAAGCTCAGTCCGATGGCGGCGGGCGCCAATCCGCAGGCCGAGGAACACGCGCTGCAACTGGCCACCGCCGTGATGCTGGTCGAGGTGATGCGCTCCGATCCCGGTTTTCGCCCCGGCGAACGCGAAGCCGTGCTGGCCGCTTTGCGCGACAAATTCACGCTGAACAAAGACGAGGCCGACCGGCTGGCCGAACTGGCGGAAACCACTGCCAGGCAGGCCACCGACCTGTTCGCGTTCACATCGCGCATCAACGACCATTTCGAGATGCCGCAAAAACTGCGCATGATCGAACACATGTGGCGGGTGGCTTACGCAGACGGCCGGCTGAGCGACCACGAACGCCACGTGATGTGGCGCGTGGCCGACCTGCTGCACGTTCCCAAGGGCGCCTACGTGCATGCCAAGATGCGCGCCCGCGACGAGGCCGGCGTCGGTTGATCCGCGCCAGCCGGGTAAGCCGCCTGCTGCGGCGCCGCGGTACGGCACAATCGGCTCCCCATGCACATCACCCACTCCTCGCACACCGCCGATGCCATCGTCTCGGTGCGTGACGTCAGCAAGACCTACGCCGGCGGCTTCCAGGCGCTCAAACATGTCACCCTGGACATTCGCCGCGGCGAGATCTTCGCGCTGCTGGGCCCCAACGGCGCCGGCAAGACGACACTGATCAGCATCGTCTGCGGGATTGCCAACGCCAGCCAAGGCGTCGTCATCGCCGACGGCCACGACACGGTGCGCGACTATCGGCAGGCGCGCGCGGCGATCGGCCTGGTGCCGCAAGAGTTGCACACCGATGCGTTCGAGACGGTCTGGGATACGGTCAACTTCAGCCGCGGCCTGTTCGGCAAGGCACCCGACCCGGCGCATATCGAAAAGGTCTTGCGCGACCTGTCGTTATGGGACAAACGCGATAGCAAGATTCTGACCCTGTCTGGCGGCATGAAGCGCCGGGTGCTGATCGCCAAGGCCTTGTCACACGAACCCAAGATCCTGTTCCTGGACGAACCGAGCGCCGGCGTCGATGTGGAACTGCGCCACGACATGTGGCGCATGGTGCGGGCGCTGCGCGAAGGCGGCACCACCATCATCCTGACGACGCATTACATCGAGGAGGCCGAGGACATGGCCGACCGGATCGGCGTCATCAACCAGGGCGAACTCATCGTGGTCGAGGACAAGCAGGTGCTGATGCGCAAGCTGGGCAAGAAGCAGCTGATGGTCAACCTGCAGCATCCGCTGGCGGCGCTGCCGCCGGGGCTGGTCGATCCGGCGCTGGAACTGTCGAGCGACGGATCGACGCTGACCTACCGCTTCGATTCACAGCAGGAGGACTCGGGCATCGCCGCGTTGCTGCGCCGGCTCGCCGAACACGGCCTCGATTTCAAGGATCTGCGCACCACGGAGAGTTCGCTCGAGGATATTTTTGTCAGCCTGGTGCGCAAACCGGTGGAGGCATCTGCCACATGAATATCCATGGCATCCGCGCCATCTACCGCTTTGAGATGGCGCGCGCATTTCGCACCGTGGCGCAGAGCATCATCGCGCCGGTGTTGTCGACCTCGCTGTATTTCATCGTGTTCGGCACCGCGATCGGCTCGCGCATGGGCAATATCGACGGTGTCAGTTACGGCGCCTTCATCATCCCGGGCCTGATCATGTTGTCGTTGCTCGGCGAGAGCATCTCCAATGCCTCGTTCGGCATCTACATGCCCAAGTGGTCCGGCACCATCTACGAACTGTTGTCGGCGCCGGTGTCCTGGATCGAGGTGCTGCTGGGTTACGTCGGCGCAGCGGCCACCAAGTCGATCTTGCTGGGTCTGCTGATCCTGGGCAC
>CAZADK010000318.1:0-3388 GCA_964483855.1 uncultured Rhodoferax sp. | reverse complement strand
GGTCGCGCATCCGTTCTGGATGCTGGGTTTCCTGCTGCTGACCGCGGTCACCTTCAGCCTGTTCGGATTCATCATCGGCCTGTGGGCCGACAACTTCCAGAAGCTGCAGATCATCCCGATCCTGGTCGTCACGCCACTGACCTTCCTGGGCGGCGCGTTCTACTCCATCACCATGCTGCCGCCGGTGTGGCAGACGATCTCGCTGTTCAACCCGGTCGTGTACCTGATCAGCGGTTTCCGCTGGAGTTTCTACGGCGTGGCCGACGTGCACATCGCGGTGAGCACCGGCATGACGGTGGCCTTCCTGCTGATGTGCCTGGGCGTCATCTGGTGGGTGTTCAAAACAGGGTACAGGCTGCGGCGCTGAGAAGCGGGTCAGCAGCGACTGGCGCGCGCCGGGTCTGACGTTGCAGCCGAGCCGGAACGGGACGCTTGCCTCTGGCTGCTCGACGGTACGGGCCCACCAGCCGGTTCAGCGCAATTCGCGGCAGCCGGCGCAGGCCGCCGGTACCTGCCGGCGCAATAGCGTCTGGCGCAGGTCGTCGGTCGACGTGTACACGGTCGTGTCCTTGATGTAGCAACACGGCATCTCGGTACCGTCGATGTCGTAGTAGCGCATGCGCGGTGTGTCCAGGAAGCTGCAGCTGTAATGCTCCAGCTTGGGCACGGCACGCGACATGAACACGATCGGCTGCGCGGCATTCCCTGGCGGCCGGGTTTTGTCGCTGTAGCTGCGCACATAGTCGTCCTTGGCCTGCAGCCGCTGCACGATGTGCCGTTGCACGCCAAGGCTGCGCACATATGCCCGCAGCGGTTCGATATCCTGGCCGTAGTTCACGGTGTGCACCGTGACACGTTTGGGCCCCATGGCCTGGACCAGCGACTCCAGGTTGGCCAGTACCTTGGGCAGGTTGTAACGCCCGATGCGCCGCGCCTCGTCCGCATCCAGTGTGTCGACGGAGACACCGGCCGAATGCAGGCCAGCGGCGAACTGTGCGGCATCAACCCGGGTGCCGTTGGTGATGGTGTAGGCCCGCAGACCGTGGTTGCGCACCGCACGCGCCATGTCCCAGAACGCGGGATGCAGGGTCGGCTCGCCCTCCCCCTGCAGAGACACCGTCATGCCGGTGAACGGCGCAAACCGCGTCAGGATGCGGGCAAATACATCCATCTCCATGTGCCGCTGCGCCATGTCGCGGCCCGCGCAGTAATAACAGTCGAAATTGCAGATCGTCGTGACTTCGATCTGGGCATAGACGGACGTTTGCATTCGGGGATTGTCGGCGAATGGCGGGGGTGAGCAGGCTTGCCGGCCTGGGACGTGCGCCGGTTCGAAGGTGGAGTGCGTACACTCCACCTCGGGTGCGTCGAATTGTGGGACGCAGGCGAGCTCCTGTAAGTGCCGATGAATGCTGAAACTTCACCGCTTGCTGCCGTATGGGCAGATATGAAACCCTCACTCCGATTCGAGTCCCATCGCTCGCAGATTCGCGAATTGGTTGACCTGTTCCATTTGACTAATCCACGCGTATTCGGCTCCGTGCTGTACGGCTCGGACACTGAATTGAGTGACCTTGATCTTCTGGTGGATCCAATGCCTGAGACGACGTTGTTCGACCTGGGTGGCTTGCAGGGGAAACTGGAAGATCTGTTGGGCGTTCGGGTCGACATCCGCACACCTGGCGGCTTGCCGCCAAGGTTCCGCGCCTTGGTGCTGGCAGAGGCACGGCCGGTATGACAGCGCAGCCGCGCCTACCGAACTACCTGCGCCACATGCAGGAGGCAGTCCAGAACGCATTGCGTTATACGGTGGGCATGGACAACCCAACCTTTCAGGATGACAGACGCACGCAGCCGGCGGTTTTCTTCAACTTCGTGATCCTGGGCGAAGCCGCGTCGAAGTTGATGGCCGGCCATAGTGAGTTACTGATCCAGTATCCGCAAGTGCCACGGCGCAGCATTCGAGATATGCGCAACCAAGTGGCGCACGGTTGCTTCGCCAGAGCCACCGACGTGGTCTGGCGTACGGTGCAATATGCGTTGCCAGACCTGTTGGCCGAACTTCCCGCCATCATTGCTGCGGCCGGACAGCAGGATGCGCGGATGATCCACCGCCCGTTACCCTGCAAACGGCAGTCGAGCGCCGTTTGTAGGTTGAATGCCTCAAGCTCTAATAAGTAAAAAGCTGGTCCGCCTCGGCAGCAAGTCGGACCAGCACCGCCGGCATGGCGAACTCGGCGGGCTTTCCGGCGATGTCTGCGTCTGTCATTCCTCGTGCCTTGGAAGACATGCCCGAAAGGAAAAAACGAGCGCCTTTCTGGGTCAGGAAAGCGAAGTGATCCTTGAGGGCTCCGGTGCCCGTCCCAACAACGGTCTCCAACACATCGTCCTTGAGCAAAGTCACAGCGTCACCGGCAAGAAACAGATCGACGGTATGGCCTTCCTCAATCGCTGTCTTCGCGACAAGAAAGGCAAGCGCAGCCTTGGTCGTGTCGGAGGGGCTGCAGGTTACGTGTACCAGGAACTTTGCCATGTTCGTCTCACTTTTGGTGTGGAATGGAGTCAGGATTATGGCGGTGCGGGCAGGCTGCGCGGCCCGCCGTTGGGGCCTGCCTCGGCAGACCTGCCAGGCTCCAATGCGAGATCGCAACTCAGGATTTCGCCGGGAACCGGTGGAACATGAAGAACTCGCGGTCCTGAACCCACCCGCGAGCGCCATACAGGTTTTGGGCGGGACCGTTGGATTGGGCCACATTCAGGCTGATGCGACATGCCCCAAATGACCAGGCGTACTCCTCGACTGCAGCGAGCAATGCAGAGGCGATGCCTGCCCGGCGTCCGGCTGCCGAGACGAATAGGTCATTGAGGATGAACACACGAGCCAGTGCGGTAGAGGAATAGCTCGGATAGAGCTGTGCCATTCCGACGGCCTTCCCTTCGCGGGCCGCCAGGAAGACCACTGACTCACCATGATTGAACCGTTCGTGAAGGAACGCGCGACAGGCTGGCAAGTCGGGTGCCTTGCCCTGAAACTGGCGGTACAGGTCAAAGACCACGGCAACTTCGTCCAGGTCGGCGAGCACAGCTTGTCGCACGGCGATCGGTTTCATTGGAGCGCCCCCGGCAGAACCTCGGCCTTACTTCCCGCCGTCAATCGCCATCGTCTGCCCACTGACCCAGCCGGTCTTGCTTGATGCAAAAAACAACACGCCATTGGCAATATCCTGCGCCGTCCCCAGCCGCTTGAGCGCAATGTTTTTCAGCAGCGCCTGCTGCCCCTGCTCCCCCATCGCCTCCCACTGCCGTTCGGTGTTCGCGTTCGAACGCACAAAACCCGGCGCGATGCAGTTGACGGTGATGCCGAATTCGCCGAGTTCATGGCACAGCT
>CAZADK010000317.1:0-5556 GCA_964483855.1 uncultured Rhodoferax sp. | reverse complement strand
ATGACCGACATCGCAGAACGGGCAGCGGCGGGTGCACTTGTCGCCCATGATCATGAAGGTGGCGGTACCCTTGCCGAAACACTCACCGATGTTCGGGCAGGATGCTTCTTCGCACACGGTGACCAACTGGTTCTTGCGCAGGATGTCCTTGATCTCGTAGAAACGTGTCGTCGGCGAGCCGGCCCGAACCCGGATCCATGGCGGTTTCTTCAGGATTTCCCCCGCAACCACCTTGACCGGGATGCGCGACAGCTTGGCTCCCGCCTTGTGCTTGGCGCTGGCGTCATAACTCTGGGTTGACTGGGCTTCGCGGACGACTGTGGGTGTGGGATTGGACATGCGGTGGAGGGCTGCCTTCAAGGCGCCAGGTAGGTCACGAGCTTGCGGCTCAGCAGGTCTGCCACGTCAAGCCAGCCGACAGATACGCCGATTGTAGAAAGATCGACCGTTTGCAGCCCGGCATAACCGCAGGGGTTGATACGCGAGAAGGGTTCCAGGTCCATTGCCACGTTCAGCGCAACACCATGGTAAGTGCAGTGCCGACTGACCTTGATGCCCAGTGCAGCGATCTTTCCCAGCCCTGCAAAGTCGATCGCCAGCCCCGAATTCGGGGTCAGATTCCGATTTTCTTGCGCCGGATCGAGCACACGCCGCTGGGGTCTTTGCTGCAACAGGGCGTGCGAGCCAGGGTCATCGAGACGCACATAGATACCGGGCGCGCCGCCGATCCGGTGGCCGGTGATGCCGAACTGGTCGAGTGTGCGGAGCACGGCTTCCTCGACCCGATACACGTACTCCTTGATGAAATATCGGGCCCGCTGAAGGTCGATCATCGGATAGGCGACCACCTGTCCTGGCCCATGGTAGGTGACCTGCCCGCCACGGTTGGTTGCAACGACAGCAATCGCTCCAGGGTCCAGGATGTGCTCGGCCTTGCCGGCCAGCCCCTGGGTGTAGGTGGGCGGATGTTCACAGATCCACAGGGCGTCGGGTGTCGATGGCGCACGCGTGGCGGTGAAGGACTGCATCGCCCGATAGGTTGGCAGGTAGTCAGCCTGTCCCAGCATGCGGACGTCCATGTCCAACCGGGCTCACAACACCACTTTGACCATCGGATGGGTCGACAAGGTCCGGTACAACTCGTCGAGCTGCTCGCGACTGGTGGCCAGCACAGTGATGGTCACCCCCTGGTATTTGCCGCCGCTGCTTTCGCGCAACTCGATCGTTGCCGGGTCGAATCCAGGGTCGAAATGCATGGCCACCATGGTGATGGCGTCCACGAAACCCTCGGCACGTTCGCCCATCACCTTGATGGGGAACTGTGACGGGTACTCGATCAGCGAGACGTCCGCGGCTGTCATGGGGATCCATCGGCGTGGGCTTGCTTGACACCCTGGTAGGCAGCGTACAGCCGTTTGCCGATCGGGCCGGGGTGCCCCCGGTGCGAAGGGTGGCCGATGGGCGCGGCGTCGAGCAGGGTGACGGGCAGAACTTCCTTCGTCGCGCTCGACAACAACAACTCGTCGGCGCCGCGGACCTCGTCGCGGCTGATGCGCCTGAGCTCGTAGGGAATGTCCAGCGTCCGGCACAACTCCTCGATAAGTCCGTAGCGGATGCCTTCGAGCACCAGATTGTCCTTGGGCGTGCCGAACACGGTTCCGTCCTTGACCACCCAGACATTGCTGGCCGCCGCCTCGCTGAGAAAACCTCGGCGGAACATGACGGTTTCCAGCGCACCGGCGTCGAAGCTGATCTGGCGCGCAAAAACCGCTCCCAGCAGGCTGGTGCTCTTGATGTGCGCCTTTTCCCAGCGGAAGTCGTTGGCCGTGACACAGGCCACGCCCTGTTCCAGCTGTTCTGGCGTGGGCGGGCGCATCGCACTGGCCATGGCGAAAACGGTCGGCGTGATATCGGGCGGCATCACGTGGTCCCGCAGGGCGACGCCGCGGGTGACCTGAATGTAGACCAGCTGGTTCAGCGCGTCTGGCGAGACGCCTGCCGCCTTCGCTCCATGCCCGATCAATCCCATGGCAATGCCATGCCACTGCTCGCGAGTGTGTGGATTGGCCATTCGCATCTCGACCAGGCTGCGTTCCAGGCGCGCCATGTGCTGAGCAAAACGAAACGGACGGCCGGCATAGATCGGTACCACCTCGTAAATGCCATCGCCAAAGATGAAGCCACGGTCCATGACGCTGATCTTCGCGTCGCACAGGGGCGTGAATGCGCCGTTGAGATAACAGGGGGTCGAGGGCAGTTGGTTCATGGGCGCGATTATCGGGCTTGGCAGACCTGAAGCGACCGATCGCCGGGTCAGAGCCTGCGCAGTTGATGATGGTGATACGCCAGCCGCCTGGCTGGCGGACGAGCCGGCAGCGCACGCGATTGCGGGCCATCAACGCCAATCGATGGCGACGAAAACACCGCGCCAAGAACGAAGTTCGCGGAGCGCCGAGGGTTTGTACTTATAATCCGGGGCTTTGCGAAACCTCAGGCGTGTGTGTGTGCGTCGTGACCGATGAAATCTTGGCCCTACGATGACGAGGTGGCTGCGGGAAAACCTGATACGTTCAAGCCGCTGAGCGCCGAACAGGCGCGCAGGCTGCGTGAGCAAAATCCGTCGGTGCCGCCTTGGAAGGTGGTAGTTGGTCAGGGGGTGGTGGGAATCCTGGTGGCACTGGTTGCCTGGGTTGTCACGGCCAGTCAGAGCGTTGGTTGGTCGGCCGCCTATGGCGCGCTGGCCGTGGTCTTGCCGGCAGCCATTTTTGCGCGCGGCCTGACCGGACGTTTTGCATCCCTGAATGCCGCAACTGCGGTGTTCGGGTTTTTTTTGTGGGAAATGGTCAAGCTCGGCTTGACAGTGGCGATGTTGATCGCCGCTCCGAACTTGGTGGTGGCGCTGAGTTGGCCAGCTCTGCTGGTTGGCCTGGTGCTGACGATGAAGGTGTATTGGGTTGCGCTGCTTTTCGCACCCCGGAACAAACAACAACATGTCGGGTAAAGACTGATGGCTGCTGAAAACGGACCTACCGCTGGTGAATACATCGTTCACCACCTGACACACCTGCAGAATCAGCCGGCCAAGGGGGTCGTCGATTTCTCGGTTTTCAATATCGACTCGCTGTTCTTCTCCATCACGCTGGGCGTGCTGGTATGTTGGACCTTGTGGCTTGCCGCGCGCAAAGCCACCTCCGGTGTGCCAGGGCGGTTCCAGGCGGCAGTGGAAATGCTGGTTGAAATGGTCGATTCGCAGGCCAAGGGCATCGTTCACAACGCCAACAGCCGCAAGCTGGTGGCGCCGTTGGCGTTGGTGGTGTTCCTGTGGATCTTCGTGCTCAATGCCATGGACCTGCTGCCGGTCGATCTGATTCCCGTGATCTGGGAGGCCATCTATGGCGCGGCCGGCGGTGATCCGCACCATGCCTACATGCGCGTGGTGGCCACGGCCGACCTGTCGATTTCCATGGGTCTGTCGGTGTCCGTGTTGATTGTCTGCCTGGTCTACAACGTCAAGATCAAGGGCCTGGGCGGCTGGATCCACGAGTTGTTCACGGCGCCGTTCGGCGCGCACCCTTTGTTGTGGCCATTCAACTTCGCCATGCAGCTGATCGAATTCATTGCCAAGACTGTCTCGCACGGCATGCGACTGTTCGGCAACATGTACGCTGGCGAACTCATTTTCATGCTGATCGCCCTGATGGGTGGTGCCTGGGCCTTCACGGCCACCGGCATCGGCCTGGCGATCGGTCACATCATTGCGGGCACGGCGTGGGCGATCTTCCACATCCTGATCATCACGCTGCAGGCCTTCGTGTTCATGATGCTGACCCTGGTCTATATCGGCCAGGCACATGACGCACACTGAAGTCCTGGCGCATCCGCAATTTCCCCTCCCGTTTTTTCTTTTCTCGTCAACCCAAGTCCTTTAGGAGTCATCATGGAAGTTATCAGTTTTGTTGCACTGGCCGCGGGCCTGATCATCGGTCTCGGCGCCGTCGGCGCCTGTATCGGCATCGGCATCATGGGCAGCAAATACCTCGAAGCTGCAGCGCGTCAGCCCGAGCTGATGGGCGAACTGCAGACCAAGATGTTCCTGCTGGCCGGCCTGATCGACGCGGCGTTCATCATCGGTACCGGTATTGCGCTGTGGTTCGCCACGGCAAACCCTTTCCTGGCCCAGATCGCCAACCTGCCGAAGTAAGTCTTCTGGCGGGATCAACGTCATTCCCTGGTGCGTCTGGCACCGGGGTGAAGGATGAAAAGTGAGCATTACCGGTACCCTCATCATTCAGATGATCGTGTTCCTGATCCTGGTCGGGTTCACGATGAAGTTCGTGTGGCCACCGATCGCGAGTGCACTGGACGAGCGCGCCACCAAGATTGCCGATGGTCTGGCGGCCGCTGACAAGGCCAAGTCCGAGCTGTCTTCGGCCAACAAGCGGGTCGAGGCCGAGCTGGCAAAGTCGCGCAATGAAACCGCGTCCCTGTTGGCCGATGCCGAGCGTCGCGCCCAGGCCATCATCGAGCAGGCCAAGGCCAGCGCCACCGAGGAGGGCAACAAGATCGTTGCCGCCGCGCGTGCCGAAGCCGAGCAGCAGACTGTCAAGGCGCGCGATACGCTGCGCGACCAGGTGGCCGCTTTGGCGGTCAAGGGCGCCGAGCAGATCCTGCGCAAGGAAGTCAATGCCGGTGTGCATGCCGATTTGCTCAACCGGCTCAAGACCGAGCTGTGAGAGGACTGTATGGCTGAACTCGCCACCATCGCCCGACCGTACGCGGAAGCTTTGTTCAAATCGGCCAAGGCCGACCTGACCGGTGCAGCGGACTGGCTCGAGCAGTTTGCGGGCATCGCCGCAAACGCGCAGTTGCTGCAGTTCGCGGGCAACCCCAAGGTCACCGACGCACAGGTATTCGACGTGTTTGTCGGCATCGCCAAGGGGTCGCTGCCCGACAGTGCAAAAAATTTCCTGCGCATCGTCATCGAAAACGGACGTCTCGATGCCCTGCCCGAGATCGCGTCGCAATTTCGCGCGCTGGTCAATGCACAAGGGGGATCGTCCGATGCGGTGGTTTACAGCGCCTTTGCCATTGACGAAAAGGCCCTGTCGGAGCTCACCGCCGTTCTCGCGAAACGGTTCGGGCGCAAGCTCAACGTGACGATGCAGCTCGACGACTCGCTGATCGGCGGCGTTCGTGTGGTGGTGGGCGACGAGGTGCTCGACACTTCAGTCAGGGCCCGCCTGGATCAAATGAAAATCGCGCTGACCGCCTGAGCCAGGCGCTCCAGTAACAGCCCCCTAAAGAAAGAAGGAAAGAGTCATGCAACTCAATCCCGCAGAAATTTCCGAACTGATCAAAAGCCGCATCGAGGGCCTGACGGCCAGCGCGGACATCCGCAACCAGGGGACCGTAGTGTCGGTGTCTGACGGCATCTGCCGCATCCACGGCCTGTCCGACGTGATGCAGGGCGAGATGCTCGAGTTTCCCGCGGGAAGCGACGGCCTGCCGACCTACGGCCTGGCGCTGAACCTCGAGCGTGACTCGGTGGGCTCGGTG
>CAZADK010000316.1:0-5563 GCA_964483855.1 uncultured Rhodoferax sp. | reverse complement strand
ATTGCCGACCATGAACAGACCATCGCGCAGTTGCAGACCTACATCACGAGCTGAGCACCGACCCGGTCCGACCCGTCCCGGCCCGCGGGGCACGACCCCGCCACTGGCCGTGCCGCGAAGCGCCAGGAGCGGTTTGCGGGCTCTTGCGTGGGCTCGGGCGATTGCCGCCCACGTTCTCAACCCTTGGAGCGCCAGCCCGGTTGCTCGTGGTCCAGTCTGCGCTTGATGGCGGCGAAAAACAGGTCGCTCTGCGCGCGTTCACCGGCAATCTGTGCGGCGACAGCGCGGCAGTCGTCTTCGGCGATCTCGCGCAGCGGCCTGCCGCCAGCCGACTGCATGGCCAGGCCCTGGTGCATGCAGGCACGCTCCAGGTAATACAGATCGTCAAAGGCCCAGGCCAGGGTCGCGCCGGTGACCGTCACGCCGTGGCTGGCGCTGAACATCACCTCCTTGCCTTCCATGGCGCGGCCGATGCGAGCGCCTTCGTTCTCGTCGAGCGCGATACCGCCATAGGTGTCGTCGTAACCGACCCGGCCCCAGAATCGCAACGCATTCTGGTGGCTCATCATCAGCCGGCCGCCCTCGATCAGCGTCAGCGCGGTGGCATACGGCATGTGGGTGTGCAGGATGGCCTTGGCATGCGGATGGAGCCGGTGGATCCACGAGTGGATGAAAAATGCGCTGGACTCGATCCCATGACGGCCCTCGATGAGCGAGCCCTGGCCGTTGATCAGCAACATGTCGCCCGCGCAAACCTCCTCCCAGTGCAGGCCCTGCGGATTGATCAGGTAGCGGTCGGGCGCGACCTCGAGCGAGAAATGGTTGCACACGCCTTCGCCCAGGCCAAGCCGGGCGGCCCAGCGCAGGGCGGCGGTGAGGTCTTCGCGCTCGTTGGAGTAACTGATCGGCGTCATGGTGGGGCTCCCGGGTCGGATCGTCGTGGATGTCCGGCCATTATCGGCAAGACCTGGATCCGGCTCACCAGGGCCGAGGCCAGGGCACAACGGCCCGGAACCCGGCACCAGCGACCGGCAGCCGGATTGTTCCGTGCACAATCCGCCCATGCTCCCCAGCTATGTCATGCTCGACCTGGAAACCACTGGCGGCAACCCGGTGTCCGACCGCATCATCGAGATCGCCGCAGTGCGGGTGGAGGAGGGCCGGCAGGTCGCGCGCTGGAGCACGCTGGTGAACCCGGGACGCTGGGTGTCGCCCTTCATCACCAGCCTGACCGGCATCGACAATGCCATGGTGGCCGACGCGCCGCGTTTCGAGGCGGCAGCTCCGAGGCTGCTGGAACTGCTCGACGGCGCGGTGCTGGTGGCGCACAACGTGCGTTTCGACCACGGCTTCCTGAAGAATGAGTTCCACCGTATCGACATCGATTTGCGGGTGCGACTGATGTGCACAGTCCGGCTGTCGCGCAAGTTGTACCCGCAGCACAAGGGCCACGGGCTGGATGCGATCCTGCGTCGGCACGGGCTGCACAGCACGGCGCGGCACCGTGCGATGGGCGACGTGGACGCGGTGCTGGACTTCCTGGCAGTGGCACGGGGCGAGCTGGGTGTAGAACACGTGCGTCAGGCTGCGCGCGAACTGGTCAGCGGCGTGGCCAGCCTGCCGCCACACCTGGAAACCGCGTTGCAGGAGGTGCCCGACGCAACCGGCGTCTACCTGCTGTACGGTGAGAACCGCCACCTGCTGTATGTCGGCAAGAGCCTGCATCTGCGCGCCCGGGTGATGGCGCATTTCCAGTCCGACCACACGGGCGGGCGTGACATGCAATTGGCGCAGGGCACCCGCCATGTCGAATACCGCCGCACCGCCGGTGAGCTCGGGGCCCTGCTGCTGGAGTCGCGCCTGGTCAAGGAACTGCAGCCCGCGTTCAACCGCAAGCTGCGCCGCGCCGCGCCCCTGTGTGGATGGCAGCTAGCGGACCAGGCCGATACCCGACCCCAGGTGCATCTGGTGCAACTGGCCGATTGGGACGCCGGACCGCCGGAGCGCCTGCACGGCATGTTCACATCGGCCAGGGGCGCCCGCCAGTCCCTGCTCCAGCTCGCAGACCAGCACGGCCTGTGTGCACGGGTGCTGGGGCTGGAGCCTGGCACTGGACGTTGTTTTGCGCAGCAGATCGGACGCTGCCAGGGCGCCTGCCGCGGCCTGGAGGATCCGCGCAAGCACCTGCTGCGGCTGCAACTGGCCTTGGCGGCGCACCGGATCGAGGCCTGGCCCTTCGCCGGCCGTATCGGCCTGCGCGAGCATGACCCGCATACCGGCCGCACCGACATCCATGTATTTGATCAATGGTGCCACCTGGCCACCGTGCGCGACGAGTCCGAACTGCACGACGCGCTGGACGCGCGCGGGGCGCTGGCCTTTGATGTCGGCACCTACCAGTTGCTGCGCAAGCGGCTGCTGGCCGCGGACACGAAGTCTGGCCGCAGCTTGCTGCGTTTGGATGGCGCGCGGCGTTTGAGCGCCTGATCCGGTGACGGGACGCCGCTGGGCGCGCCGTCAGGCCTGGCGCACCGGAAACAGCCGTGTCATGGCGCCGAAGATCGCGCTGCCCAGCACCAGTGCGCCGGCTGCCACCAGCAGCGCCAGTTCGAAACCCCGATCGACCGACGGGTTGCGAGCCAGGAACAGAGCCGTCAATGGCGGACCTGCCACCTGGCCCAGCCCGTAGACGGCGGTCAGCAAGCCCATCAGCGCGGCACTATGGCGCGGTGCAATGCGGCGCACTTCCTGCATGGCGAAAAAGGTGGTCGCCGTCATCGGCAGGCCCAGCAGCAGGCTGCCCAGTGCAAAACCGGCACTGCTGGGCCACCACAAGCCGATACCGATACCCACGGCCTGTACCAGGCTGCAGGCCAGCAGCCGCCAGCGCAGGTCCGATGCGGAACGGATACGCGAGGCGATCAATGCGCCCAGCATGATACCCAGCCCGAACAGCGGCCAGAACAGATCCAGCCAGGCCGAGCCGGGGATCGCCTGGCGCGCAATCACCGGCAAGAAGGTGGCGCTGACGATGTAGCCGAGTCCAGCCATTCCATAACCGATGGCCAGCAGCGCGACCTCGGCTACGCCGTGTGCCGGTGCCGGATGCGCGTCGGGCACGGCGGCCTGGACGGATGCCGGCGACGCGACACGGCCACTCGCGCGCAACACGGGCCAGACCAGCGCACTGAGCCCTGCCGCCAGCACGGCAAACACCAGCCAGCCGGTGCCAGCAGAGCCGTGCAGGGCCACCATGGCGCTGGCCATCAGGCCGCTGAGCACGATGCCCGCGCCGGGCCCGATGAAGATCAGCGCGCCCATCTCGGTCAGCCGGCGCTGCGCCAGCAGTGCCAGGCACCAGCCGGCCACGAAGACAAAAACCACGGCACTGGCCACCCCGGCACAAAAACGCAGCAGCGGCCACAGTCCCGGCAGATGCAGCGCCATGCCGGCGGTCAGCAACACGGTCGCCGCCAGACCCAGACGCACCAGGGCCGGACCGTCGATCGCCTGGGTCCAACCCAACCGGCGCCACAACCAGGGCTGAAAGGTGCACCACACGGCGCCGACCAGATAACCCAGGTAATTGGCGCTGGCCAACCAGCTCGCCGTGGCCAGATCGGTGACCCCGTCGGAGAGCATCATCGGCAAGATTGGCGTGAACGCGAACCGGCCAATGCCCATCGCTACGCCCAGTGCCACCATGCCGGCCAGAACGATCTGCCAGGCGGAAATCGACGGTCCGTCGGGCTGCGACATCGGTGATCAGTTGCCCATCGGATCGGCGTGTTCGGCGCGCCAGGCCGACAGGTCGATATCCTGGTCCAGCGGGAACAACGGCCGCGGCACCCGGTGGTAGGGCTTGCGGGCAAAATGGGGCGAGCACAAGGCGCCACTGTCGCAGACGATGACTTTCGATGCGATCGGCTCGAATGCGGCACGGAAATGCTGCATCGACTTCAGGCCCACGACCTTCTTGGCGGCCGGATCGATGCCGAACCCGCGAAACTGCGCCAGGTCCAGCATCTGCGCCGGTTGCGTCACGACCAGAACGTCAATGCCGCCCACCCGCAGCACAACGGTCGGCCCCCAGGTCTTGTCCAGGCCGCCGGTCATCGGCCCGTCGGCGAAATAACGCCCGTCGCTGCGCAGCAGCAGCGTGGCTTGCAGATCCAGCGGCCCGCCGCCCAAGCTGGCATCGGTCTTGCCACCGAGCCGCACCGTGACAGTGGCGCCTGGCGCTGTCGACTGCAGTTGCTGCACCGTCTCGGGATCGACGACAGGGCCGAAGCAGGCGTCTGCGACACCGGCTTCGAGCAGCGCTGCCAGCAGGTTGGTGGCGTCGCCATAACCGCCACCGCCCGGGTTGTCCGCATAGTCGGCGACGATGATCGGGCGGGTGTCATCGCCCGCATCGTGATCGCGGCAGATACGCGCGGCCTCGTGCACGTCCAGGAAGTGGTTGATCTGCTCGTGGCGCCGGTGCCAGATGTCATCGGCGAGTTCGTGCGCGAACCGGCGGTGCGGCTCCAGGTCGCCCTGCGCCACCACGATGACCGTGGGGCCGATCTCGGCGATATCGGCGCGCGCGAAACCGGCGTTGATGCTGACCGCGAACACGTCGGCATGTTCTCGCTCGTAGGCGCGGGCGCGCTGCAGCCGTTCGCGCATCGGTCCGACGTCGGTGCGCCCGCCATTGACCTCGTCGATCATCGGCAGATGAGCCCGGATGACGCGCGGCCGGATCTCGCCCGCCATCGCGCGGTGCAGGATATCGCCGGCTTCAAGGCCGGTGCGGCGCATGTCCACATGCGGATAGGTCTGGTACGAGACCACGATGTCGGCATGTCGGCACATGGCCCGGGTCACGTTCGCATGCAGGTCCAGCGTGAGCGCGATCGGCAGGTCGGGGCCGACGACCGCGCGCAACCGCGCCAGCAGTTCACCTTCGCCGTCGTCGCAGAAATCGGTCACCATGGCGCCATGCAGGCCCAGGATGATGCCGTCCAGACGATCGCGGTTGTCACGCGCCGCGGCGACGATGGGATCGGTCAGGCGATCAAACGCATCCTGGGTCACGGTGCCGGCCGGTTGTGCGATCGCCGACAACACATGCACCAGGTCCCAGCCGTGGTTGCGCGCCGCGTCGCAAAAACCGGCCAGTTCGGTGTTCGAGTTGCCGCGCGCGGCAATCGCCGCAGCGGCGTCCAGGAAAAAGTCCTGCGACTGGAAACTCGCGTAACAGGTGGGAATGCGGCTGAAGGTATTGGTTTCGTGGGCGAACTCGGCGCTCAACACGCAAAAACGGGTCATGCAGGAATCAGGTTCAGGGGGCGGGCACGATGCCGAAGGCAGGCCGCTGCGTCAAGGACAGCGGGAACAGGACGGCATGCAGCTTACATCACGCCAAAGGTGTTGAAGGCTTCGACCGTTCCCATGCCGCCACGGATCGCGTCGCGCACCTTGTTCTCGGTGCTGGCTTTCTCCAGCGCCCTGCGGATGGCTTCTGCTTCCGCTGCGCGCGGAATCACCTGCACGCCATCGAGGGCGCCGAACATGATGT
>CAZADK010000315.1:0-5578 GCA_964483855.1 uncultured Rhodoferax sp. | reverse complement strand
CCCTGCCATGCCCGACACCCGTTACATCCGCTGGTTCAAGGAACTGTCGCTCGACGACCTGGGCCTGGTCGGGGGCAAGAACGCCTCGCTGGGTGAAATGTTTCAACAGCTCATCCCGCTCGGGGTGCGGGTTCCCGACGGGTTCGCGGTGACGGCGCAGGCGTATCGCGATGCGCTCGATGCCGCCGATGCCTGGCCCGAGTTGCACCGGCTGCTCGACAAGCTGGACAAGACCGACACCGATGCGTTGTCGCGGGCTGGCGCCCGCGCGCGCGAGATCGTGTATGGCGCGGCGATGCCGGCGCCGGTCGAGCAGCAACTGCGCGCATCCTGGCGCGACCTCCAGGCGCAGGCGGGCGACACGCTCAGCGTGGCGGTGCGCAGCTCGGCCACCGCCGAAGACCTGCCCAACGCCAGTTTTGCCGGCCAACACGACACCTACCTGAACGTCTCTGGCGAGGAGATGCTGATCGACGCGGTCAAGCGGTGTCAGGCTTCGCTGTTTACCGATCGGGCCATCTCCTACCGGATCGACAACGGCTTTGACCACTTCAAGGTGTTCCTGTCGGTGGCGGTGATGCAGATGGTGCGCAGCGACCTGGCCTCGGCCGGCGTGATGTTCACGATCGACACCGAGTCCGGCCACCCTGACGTGGTGTTCATCACCGGCGCCTGGGGCCTGGGCGAGAACGTGGTGCAGGGCGCGGTGGACCCGGACGAGTTCTACGTGCACAAGCCGACCTACGAGCAGGGTTTTCGCAGCGTGCTGCGCAAGACGCTGGGCGACAAGCAGGTGCGCATGGTGTATGCGCCCGGGCGCACCCGCGAGCCGGTCATCAACAAACCCACGCCACGCGCCGACCGCAAGCGGTACTGCCTCAGCGACGAAGACGTACTGGAATTGGCCGGCGCGGCGATCAAGATCGAGGGCCACTACAGCAAACGCGCCGGCACGCGGCGCGCGATGGACATCGAGTGGGCCAAGGACGGCCCGGACGGCGCATTGTTCATTGTGCAGGCCAGGCCCGAGACCGCGATCTCGCAACGCAACGCGATGCAGATTGAGGAATATGTGCTGGACGGCGCCGCTACGGTGCGGGCCCAGGGCCGCGCGGTCGGCGCCAAGATCGCCAGCGGCAAGGTGCGTGTGGTCAACGACGGGCGCCACCTCTCTGCATTCCGCCCCGGCGAGGTGCTGGTCGCCGACACCACGACGCCGGACTGGGAGCCGGTGATGAAGACGGCCGCCGCCATCGTCACCAACCGCGGCGGGCGCACCTGCCATGCAGCCATCGTCGCGCGCGAACTCGGCATACCGGCGGTGGTGGGCGCCGAACACGCCAGCGAGGTGCTCAAGGACGGCGACCTGGTAACGGTGTCCTGCGCCGAAGGCGCAGCCGGCAAGGTTTACGAAGGCAAGGTCGAATTTCACAAGATCGTCACCGACTTGACCGGCCTCAAACGCCCGGCCACCGAGATCATGGTCAATCTGGGCAACCCGGAACTGGCGTTCCAGGTCAGCCAGTTGCCGTGCGACGGCGTGGGGCTGGCGCGCATGGAGTTCATCATCAACGAACACATCAAGGTACATCCGATGGCGGTGTTGCACCCGGAGCGCATTCAGGACGTCGCTGAACGGGAGAAGGTGCTGGCCTTGTCAGCAGGTTACAAGGACGGGCACAGTTACTTCGTCGAGCGACTGGCCGAAGGCGTGGGTACGATCGCCGCTGCCTTCTACCCGCGCCCGGTCATCGTGCGCCTGTCGGACTTCAAGAGCAACGAATACGCGGCGCTGTTGGGCGGGCGCGATTTCGAGCCACATGAGGAAAATCCGATGCTCGGCTTTCGCGGCGCGGCGCGCTACGTGCATCCGGCGTATGCCGAAGGGTTTGCGCTCGAATGCGAGGCCATGCTGTGGGTGCGCGAGACCATGGGCCTGACCAACCTCAAGCTGATGGTGCCGTTCTGCCGCCGCCTGGACGAGGCGCGCAAGGTGCTGGCCGCGATGGCCAGCCACGGCCTGGAGCGCGGCAAGAACGGGCTCGAGGTCTACGTGATGTGCGAGATCCCGAACAACGTGCTCTTGATCGACGAGTTCGCCGAACTGTTCGACGGTTTCTCGATCGGCTCGAACGACCTGACCCAGCTCACGCTGGGCGTGGACCGTGACAGCGCCATCGTTGCCGACTCGTTCGACGAGCAGGACGAGGGCATGCGCCGCATCCTGAAGATGGCCGTGGAAGGCGCCAAGCGCAACAAGCGCCACAGCGGCATCTGCGGCCAGGCGCCGTCGGACCATATCGAGGTGGCGCGGTATCTGGTGGAGCTGGGCATCGACAGCATCAGCCTGACGCCGGACCGGGTGCTGAAGACGATGCAGGTGGTGCAGGAGATAGAGGCGTCGCAAGGTCGGGCGCCGCGCGCAAAGGCCGGGTAGCCGAGGCCGTGCGATGGGTTTCCTGCTCGGGTATGGGCCTTACCCTCGGCATCTTCCTCGCAGCCGCCACCTCAGCGCCGCGGCTTGTCGCTGTGCGACACCTCGAACCCGTCCGCCACGTAGGCCGGGCCCTTCATCAGCCAGACGATCACGCAGCCGATCGTGACCGTGAGCACCAGCGTCCAGACGAAGATGGCCAGGCCGATCATCATGTAATCGAACATCTGGATATGGCGCGCCAGTTCGGCGGCGGTGCCGCCCGAGAGAAACCAGCGCGCGGCCAGCGCCATCAGCGCCGGCAGAATGGTTCCTGCCAGCCACACGGAGGGCATCAGGCGCAAGATACGCCACTCGAGACCAGCCGGCGAGCGCTGGTATCCGGGGAGTTTTTGAAGCCAGTTCACGTCGGAAATTCTAGGCTTCTTGCGCGCCCGGCGCAGCAGCGCGGATTCATGTCGCGGCGCGCACTGGCGATCCGCTCAGGTCTGCGACAACATTCGGTCCTTGACGACAAAATACGAGCGCGCATGCGCGACCACTTGCGCATCGCTCGGATGGTCCACGGTCTCGACGCCGACGATCTTGTCCGACATGCCGTGGTCATGGCGGTGGATGTGTTTGATCAGTTGCAGCTTGGCCTGGGCCGGGCCCACGACCAGGATTTCCTGTGCACCCTGGAGCGCCTCGACGATGGCATGGTAGTAGGTCTGGTCTTCCGGTTGCCTGCCCGCTCCCACCGTACCCCGCTTGCTGTGCAAGTGGGTATGGGGTTTGGCCGGGTGGATCACGGATTTCTCGACATCATCCGGGCTGATGTGCATCACATGGGCTTGTTGGTGGTCGAGCCAGACGACGGCGTGGTAATGGGACACGAAATGGATCCTTGCTGGGGAAAACTCCAGCTTAATCACCTGGGCTCACCATGTATTGATCGGCGTCAAGTGTCAGCCTTGGGGTCACGATCGGCTGAGCCTACGAACGGCAGTTGACCGCTTATTTCCCGCTGGAGATGCGCTTGAATGCTGACGATATTGGCCACGACGCCACTCACCAGTTGGGTGAGGACGCTATGCACCCGATCGCACCCCGCTGGACGCGCCATGCGGCGTTGTTCGTCCTTGCGCACAGGAGTGCGCGGCGTCCTCACGCCTTGCCTGGCACGCCCATCGGGGCACGCTCGGGCGCATTCAACTGCCGTTTGTAGGCTGAATGGCCGCCAGCCCGACAGGGATAATCACCCAGGCCCCCCCGGGAGAGGCGCCGCCGCCGCCAGCACACGAGCCACGCCATGAGCACCAACGCCTTCCACGACATCGCCCAGATCGAATCCAGTTTGTGGGAAGCCGCCGACCAATTGCGCTCCAACTCCAACCGCAACAGCAGCGAATATTGCCTGCCCGTGCTGGGCGTCATCTTTCTGCGCCATGCCAGCAACCGCTACCAGGCCGCGCTCGCCGCCATTCAGGCGGACCAGGCGGCCGGCAAGATGGCCAGGCGCCCACTGGACCGGGCCGACTTCATCAAGCGCCGCGCGCTCATGCTGCCGCAAGCCGCGCGGTACGAGACCATCCTGAATCTTCCCTCCGGCACCAACCTGGGCACCGCCATCGTGGCGGCCATGAACGCCATCGAAGCCGACTTCGAGCCCCTGGCCGGCCAGCTGCCCAAGGACTACGATCGCTTCGAGAACCGGCTGCTCGAAGACCTGCTGCGCTGCTTCGATTCGCTGGCGCTGCGCAGCGCCAGCGGCGATGTGTTTGGCCGCATCTACGAATATTTCCTGATGAAGTTCGCCATGGTCGGCGCGCAGGACAACGGCGAGTTCTTCACACCGCCCTCGCTGGTGCAAACCCTGGTCAACGTCATCGAGCCCGACCACGGCGTGGTGGCCGACCTGGCCTGCGGCTCGGGCGGCATGTTTGTACAAAGCAGCCACTTCATCGAACACGAAGGCCTGGAGACCATGAAGCGCGTCACCTTCTACGGGCAGGAAAAAACCGCGCTCACGATCCGCCTGGCCAAGATGAACCTGGCCGTGCACGGCCTGCAGGGCGACATCCTGGAGGCCAACAGCTTCTACGACGACCCGCACCAGTTGCAGGATGGCCGCTCGCTCTGGGGCAACGTCGATTTCATGATGGCCAACCCGCCGTTCAACGTGGACAAGGTGGATGCCGAACGCGTCAAGTCCGACCGCCGCCTGCCCTTTGGCCTGCCCGGCGTCAACAAGGATAAACAGGTCTCCAACGGCAACTACCTGTGGATCTCGTACTTTCACAGCTACCTGTCGCGCGCCGGGCGCGCCGGTTTCGTCATGTCCAGCCAGGCCAGCAGCGCCGGCCATGGTGAAAAGGAAGTGCGCCGCAAACTGATCGAAACCGGCGATGTGGACGTGATGATCGCCATCCGCTCCAACTTCTTCTACACCCGCACCGTGCCCTGTGAACTCTGGCACTTCGACCGCGCCAAACCCACTGCACGCAAGGGCCAGGTGCTGATGCTCGATGCGCGCAACGTGTACCGCAAGGTCACGCGCAAGATCTACGACTTTTCGCCCGAGCAGCAAGGCAACCTGGCCGCCATCGTGTGGCTGTACCGCGGCGAGCAGGCCAAATTTTTGCAATTGGTGCAAGACTACGCGGCGCGGCTGGCGACAGAGGCCTCCGCCATCGCGGCGGCGCTGACCGCGTTCGAGACCACGCTGACCGCCAGCCGCACGCCACTGGCCGCCTTCACGGCGGCCGTGGCGGGCCTGAACGAGATGGCCCAGCCCAAACAACAGCCGCTGCGGGACGCCATGGCCGAGTGGAGCGCCGCCACCAACGCCTATGTGACCGACCGCGCCACGCTGGTCACCGGCCTGGCAGCTTTCTGCAAGAAGTTCGCGGCCCACCCACCACACACCAATGCCGCGCAGCACCGGGCCCGCGAGGCCTTCGACCCCCTGGCCGAGGCCGCACGCGGCCTGGTCAAGCAGATCGACCTGCTCTACAAGCTGGCCGCCCGTGCCGCGCAACTGGCGCAGGAGCTGGCCGCCACCGACGAAGCCGCCGCCGAGTTGTTCGACCGCCGCGCCACCACCCGGCTCACCCGGCAACTCGACGAAGAACGCAAGGCCGCCGGGGAGCAACTAAACGCCGC
>CAZADK010000314.1:0-5592 GCA_964483855.1 uncultured Rhodoferax sp. | reverse complement strand
CATGGAGTTCTACTGTTACGAGACCCGCGAGCTGGTGCGCGCCAAACACCGGCCGCTGGTATTCATCACCTCCAACAACGAGAAGGAACTACCGGACGCCTTCCTGCGCCGCTGCTTCTTTCACTACATCAAGTTCCCGGACGCCGAGACCATGCAGAGCATCGTCGACGTGCATTTCCCCGGTCTCAAGAAAGAATTGCTCAATGCGGCAATGAAGACCTTCTACGACGTGCGCAACCTGCCGGGCCTGAAGAAGAAGCCCTCGACCAGCGAGTTGCTCGACTGGCTCAAGCTGCTGCTGGCCGAGGAGATCCCCGCCGACGCGCTGCACAACAAGGACGAAAAGGTGTCGGTGCCGCCCCTGGTCGGTGCCCTGCTCAAGAACGAACAGGACGTGACCTTGTTTGAAAAACTGGTGTTCATGCAGCGGCACAACCGCTGAACGCCTTCGTTCGAAGCACGTCATGGCATTTGTCGAACCCTTCACCCTCAGCGATCGCGGTATCGAACTGGTGCCGATGTCGCTCGAACACGAACAGGGGCTGCGCGAAGCGGCAGCTGACGGCGAATTGTGGCGCTTGCGCATCACGTCGGTACCGGAGCCGGAGCAGACGCGCGCCTACATAAAAGATGCGCTGGCTGGCCGGTCCGCAGGCCACCGCCTGGCCTTTGTCGTGCGCGAGATCGACACCGGGACCGTCCTGGGTTCGAGCAGCTACCACGACATCCTGCCTGCGGTGAAGCGGGTCGAGATCGGCTACACCTGGTATGCCAAACGCTGCCAGCGCACCCATGTCAACACCACCTGCAAGCTGCTGCTCATGGGTCACGCCTTCGACACCCTGGGCTGCCACGTGGTGGGCTGGCGCACCGACAACTTCAACTACGCGTCGCAGGCCGCGATCGAACGCCTGGGCGCGCGCAAGGACGGCGTCATCCGCGGCCATGCACTGCGCCGCGACGGCACGATTCGCGACACCGTCATGTACAGCCTGCGCTCGGGCGAGTGGCCGGAAGTGCGCGCGCAATTGCTCTACCTGCGCGACAAGCCGCGCCAACCGTGACGGATCACCGCCACCCTACTGACTCTGTCGCAGGGACACCATGCTGATCGACTTCTTCTACACCTTGCGCTCGGCCAAGCTGCCGGTCTCGGTCAAGGAATACCTGACCCTGCTTGAGGCGCTCAAGGAAGGCGTGGTCGGCCCGAACACGGCCCGCGACGGCGCGGTCGACGAACCTTCCGGATACAAGATCGACGATTTCTACTACCTCAGCCGCACCACGCTGGTAAAGGACGAGAAGCACTACGACAAGTTCGACCGCGCCTTCTCCGCCTACTTCAAGGGCGTCGAGATGCTGGCCGATTTCACGAAAGACATCCCGCTCGAATGGCTGCGCAAGAACCTCGAGCTCAACCTGAGCCCGGAGGAAAAGGCCAGGATCGAGAAGATGGGCTGGGACGAACTCATGGAGACGCTCAAGAAGCGCTTCGAGGAGCAGAAGGAGCGCCATGAAGGCGGCAGCCGGATGATCGGCACCGGCGGCACCTCGCCGTTCGGCGCCAACGGCTTCAACCCGCAAGGCATCCGCATCGGGCAGCAGAAAAGCCGCAATCGCAGCGCCGTCAAGGTCTGGGACCAACGTGCCTACAAGGACTACGACGACACGCAGGAGCTGGGCACGCGCAACATCAAGGTCGCGCTGCGCCGGCTGCGCAAATTCGCGCGTGAAGGCCACGAGGAAGAACTCGACCTTGACGACACCATCCGCTCGACCGCTGCCAATGCCGGCTGGCTCGACATCAAGATGGTGCCCGAGCGCCACAACAACGTGAAGGTGCTGCTGCTGATGGACGTTGGCGGCACGAGGACGAACACATCGCGCGGGTCGAGGAGATGTTCTCGGCCACCAAGACCGAGTTCAAGCACATGGAGTTCTACTACTTCCACAACTGTGTCTATGACTTCATGTGGAGGAACAACCGACGCCGCTTCTCCGAGAAATTCGCCACCTGGGACATCATCCGCAAGTACAACAAGGACTACAAGCTGATCTTCATCGGCGATGCAACGATGAGCCCCTACGAGATCCTGCAACCCGGGGGCAGCGTCGAATACAACAACGAAGAGGCCGGCGCCGAGTGGTTGCAACGGCTGACCAACGCGTTCCCGAAGTTCGTCTGGATCAATCCGGAACCCCAGGGCGTGTGGCAATACCGCCAGAGCATCAGCGTGATCGGGCAACTGATGAACCAGCGCATGTATCCCCTGACCATCAAGGGCCTGGAAGAGGCCATGCGACTGCTGTCAAAATAGACACATGATCAACCGATGGGTAGCGGGGCGTGCGCTCACGGCATTACTTGTCGCATGCACGCTCGCCACTGGATGCGCCAGCATCGGGTCGTCCCCGACCCGCTCCGACGACGCGTCCGCCGCTACCCCTGCCGCACCGGACTCGCCCGCGGCCCGTGCGTTCGAGGTCGATGTGCGGGCGCCAGGGCAAATTCGCGAGTATCTCGAGCGCCATCTGGAGCTGATGCGATATCGCGCGCTGGCCGATCTGGATGACACCGAACTCGAACGTCTGGCCCTGGCGGCAGACAGCAATACACGCGACCTGCTGGGTACGCTGGGTTATTTCTCGCCCGAGATCACGATCGATCGCGACAAGGCCGCTGCCGACTCCGGCGCGCCACCTACCGTGCGCATCACCGTGCAACCCGGGCCGCCCACGCTGGTGCAATCGGTCGAGCTGTCGTTCAGCGGCGCCATCGCCGACGATTCGGCAGCCACGATGCAACGCTTTGCCATCCAGGACGGCTGGGCGCTGGGCGCCGGCCAGCCGTTCACCCAGCAAGGCTGGGACGACGCCAAGACCCAAAGCCTGCGCCTGCTCGCCGCCAAACGGTATCCGCTGGGTCGCATCGCCGCCAGCCGGGCCGAAATCGATGCGCAGCAACAATCGGCCCGGCTCAGCATCACGCTCGATTCCGGGCCGGCGTTTCGCCTGGGGGCGCTGCAGATCGACGGCCTGCAACGTTACGAGCCGCAACTGGTCGAACGCATCGCGCGTCTCAAGCCGGGCAGCGAATACGATCAGTCGGCACTGCTGGAGGCGCAGCAGCGGCTGCAGGACAGCGGCCACTTCAATTCGGTGGTGCTGGAGATCGATCCGCAAGGTGACCCGAACGCGGTGCCCATCGTTGCGATCGTGCGCGAGACCAAGCGCAGCAACATCCAGCTCGGCGTCGGAGTCAGCACCGACAGCGGCGCGCGCCTGTCGGCAGAACACACCAACCACCAGATGCCATTGCTCGGCTGGCGCGCGGTATCCAGTCTGCTGCTGGACAACGACACCAAGTCGGCCCAAAGCGAATGGACCGCGCCGCGCGACGACGACCTGTGGCAATGGCAGCTCTTCGGGCGACTCAAGAACGAGGACGCCGCCAGCGTCAAGGTGCGCAGCCAGCAACTGCGCGCCGGCCGGCTGCAGCTCGGCGAAGCCATCGACCGCAATGTCTACCTGCAATATGACCGGGCCACGACCACGGGAGTCGGGGTCAACGAGGCGGCGCAAACCATCAGCGCCAACTATGCCTGGACCCGGCGCAGCTTTGACAACCTGCCCTACCCGTCCGACGGCTATGGCCTGGCAGCTGAACTCGGTGGTGGCTACACGCTGGGCAGCCAGCGCGAGCCCTTCGTGCGCGGCCGGCTGAACTGGCTGGGCGTCTGGTCGCTGGCCAGCAGCGGCGATGACCGCCGCAGCCGCGCCCGCGCGGGCCGTATTGCGCTGCGCGCGCAAGCCGGCGCCGTGCTGGCCAAGGACGGCGTCGTGCTGCCCAGCACCCAGCTTTTTCTCACCGGTGGCGACGCGACGGTGCGGGGGTATTCGTTCCACAGCATCGGCGCCGCCGAGGCGAACGGCATCACCACACCGGGCCGATACCTGGCTGGCGCCAGCCTCGAGTGGCAGCGGCCGATCCTGATCGACGGCCGGCCCAGCGACTGGGAAAGCACGGTCTTCATCGACGCGGGCGCGGTCGCCGACAAGACGTCCGAACTCAAGGCCAAGGTCGGCGTCGGCGCCGGTGTGCGTTACCGCAGCCCGGTCGGCCCGCTGCAGCTCGACCTGGCCTATGGCCTGGCGACCCGCAACCTGCGCCTGCACCTGAGTGTCGGCTTCACGTTCTGATGCGTCTGCTGAACCGATTCGCCTTCATCCTGGTCTGGCTGCTCGAGCTGGCGCTGGTGGCCAGCGGCGCGCTGCTGATCGCCGCCTGGTTCTGGAGCGGCACCGATGGCTCGCTGGCCACCACGCTCAAGCAGTTGCAGCCCTACCTGCCGTCTGGTCAGTCGCTGGCGGTGCAGGATGTCAGCGGGACGGTGCGCGGCGGCGGACGTATCGGCAACCTGCGTTGGCAGTCTGGCGGCCTGGATGTGCAGGTTCGCGAGTTGCGTTTCACCTGGGAGCCGCTGGACTTGCTGCAGCGCCGGCTGCGCTTCACGACACTGACGATCGCCGAGTTGCAGATCGACGACCAGCGGCCCGCTTCCACCCCCCAGCCACCGACCGAAGTGGTGCCGCCGCTGGAGCTGGATGTGCCGTTTTCGGTTGGCCGGGTTCGGCTGCCTGGTCCGACACCGGTCGATGTGACGGACATCGGCGGCCGTTACCGGTTCAGTGACAACCGGCACCAGCTGCAACTCGATTCGCTGGCTGTGGCACAGGGCCGTTATGCGGGCCGCCTGAGCTTGCAGGCCCGCGCACCGATGACGCTGGACCTGCAGTTGCAGGGTACCGTCTCGGCGCCGATTGCCCAGGACCGGTCGGTGGCACTGGAGGCAACGGCCACGCTGCGCGGATCCCTGGCCGGGCCCGACGCCCGCCTGGACCTGCTGGCCCAGCTCCAGCCCGGACCGGGCAATACCGGGGCACTGGCCCAGGCGCGCACCATGCGCGCGACGGTGTCGGCGCAGATCAGCCCCTGGGCCGCGCAGCCGATCGTGCGGGCGCAGTCCACGTTCAATCACCTGAACCTGGCCACCTTGTGGCCGGCTGCACCGCGGACCCTGTTGACCGGCAACGCCTGGGTGCGGCCGGTGAGCGCCGGCTGGTTGGTCGATTTCAACCTGATCAATCGCGCTGCCGGCCCCTGGGACAAGGGGCAACTGCCGCTGGACAGCGCCAAAGGCTTGGTCGAGATGGGTGTCGGCCAGTGGAATATCCAGTCTTTCAGTGCCGAGGCAGGCGGCGGCCGCATCCGCCTGCAGGGCACGCTGGCCGATCCGGCGCGCGTGAGCGCTGGCGACGGATGGGCGGGACAGCTGGGTGCAGGGCGTCAACCCGGCGCTATTGCACAGCCAGCTGGAGTCGGTGCCGCTCGACGGCACGCTCAAGGCCACGGCGCGGGACCAGGCCGTGGTGTTCGAGCTGGCGCTGCAGCCGGCTGGGCCACCGTCGCGCGCATCCGCCTTGCGCGGCCTGCGTCTGCGCGATGCGACGGCCAGCGGACGCTGGGCCGACGGCTGGGTCCGGCTGGCGATCTGCACGTCGATCCGGCCATTGATGCTGGCTTGCGCAGTG
>CAZADK010000313.1:0-5603 GCA_964483855.1 uncultured Rhodoferax sp. | reverse complement strand
CGTCATTGGGCGAGGACGCGGCGATCGCGCGACTGGAGGAGTTCCGGCGCCGCGTGATGGCTGGCGAGGCGACCTTCGAAGGCCTGGCCAGGGAACATTCACAAGACGGCAGTGCGAGCCAGGGGGGTGATCTGGGCTGGAACCCCCCCGGGCGCTTCGTGCCTGAATTCGACGCCGCGCTGGCGAAACTCGCGCCAAGCGAGATCAGCCCCCCGCTGGTTTCCCGGTTCGGCGTTCACCTGATCCGTCTGGAGGGGCGCCGAACGGTGCCGCTCACCGCACGGGAGCAACGCGAGACGGTGCGGGCCCTGCTGCGCGAGAAGAAGCTGGAAGAAGCCTACCAGAGCTGGAATCGTGAACTGCGCGCGCGCGCCTACGTCGAACTGCGCGAGCCACCAAGTTGATGCAGGCAAAGGGGCGTACGACCAGGCGTCCTGCGGCGGGCCCCCTGCCGGCTGGCCGGCGCTCCGGTTCAGGCGCCGAAAACGTTGGTGCCCATGCGCCGCGCAAGCGCTTTGGCCAGCATTTCCTGGTCGACGACACCATCATCGATGCGATCGTGCGGACAATTGCACCCCGGGCGGGGCAAATTGTGGTGGAAATCGGTCCCGGCCTGGGCGCGTTGACACAACCGCTGGTGGAGCGACTGGGTCATCTGGTAGTGATCGAGCTCGATCGCGATCTGGCCTCACGGCTGCGGGTACGGGTCGACTTGACCGTGGTGCAGGCCGATGTCCTCACGGTCGACTTCACGCAGTTGCGGAGCTCCCTGCAAACGGCAAATCCGACCGTTTCAGCTACAACGCAGCCCCAGCGGTTGCGCGTGGTGGGCAACCTGCCCTACAACATTTCCACGCCGATCCTGTTTCATTTGTTGACGTATGCCGATGCGATCGAGGATCAACACTTCATGCTGCAAAAGGAGGTTGTTGACCGCATGGTGGCGGCGCCGGACTGCGCTGCGTATGGACGCTTGAGCGTGATGCTGCAGTGGCGCTACGACATGAACGACTTCCTGCACGTGCCGCCAGAGAGCTTCTCGCCGCCACCGCGGGTCGACAGCTCGATGGTCAGCATGCGGCCACGCGTAGACGCCCCGGCGGTGGAAGTCGAGCTGCTGAGCACGATCGTGCAGGTCGCTTTCAGCCAGCGCCGCAAGCTGTTGCGCCACACGTTGGGGCGCTGGCTCGACGAACATGGTTTTGCGGGCGAATTCGACCTGCAGCGCCGGGCGCAGGAGGTGCCGGTTCACGAATACCTGGAGCTGGCCAAAAACACATGAAAAAGCCCGTCGCGTGAGCGACGGGCTTGGCGACGATGCCGGTGAATATCGCTGCGTCAGGCCGTTGCCAGCCAGTACTCCGCGTTGAATGGGCTGCTCATGCGCAGCGCCAGTGGTGAGACATCCAACAATTTGTCGGTTGGCATCTTCTCTCCGCTTTCGGTCGTCAGGTGGATGCCCGAAAGCGATGGGTTCGCCTGGGTATCGCTCTTTGCCTCGTTAGCCCGTTCCGCTTGGCTGGTGTGTGCGGAACGGGCTACAGAAAAGAATAGAAACATCGGAACGGGATCTTGCGGTCGCTCCAGTAATCGGCTGCGTCTCGGAAGATATCGAGCAGTTGCTCCCGTGCTTCCTTGTCGAACTTCGCATGGGCGGGGATATGCTCCAGAACGGCGACGAACCCTGGTTGCGGCCCGGACTTGTGGACCGGGTCGGTCATGCTGTCGTACAACGCGTCGAAATTCTTGCCGACATGGGAGGGCAGCGTGAACTGCTGCCCGATCATGTCCAGCACTTCCTGCTTGGACTGTGCGTTGGCCAGGTTGGCATACAGGAAATGATGACCCAGGCTACGTGCGGCGTCTTGCAGATCCTGGATCCGAAAGGCCCGGATCGACTGCACGATGTTGCTGCGTACGCCCCGAAGCGGTGCTTCGGTTTCCTGACGAGTTGGCATATCCATCCCCGTTTCGTTTTCGATATAAGACATATAAGTAGTTCCAACAAAAACCTATGGCACGATCCTGCGAAAACTCGCATAGTGATCGGCGGTGTAATAACAGGCGTCCGGCTCCCTGGGTTTGCCACCACACACGATTCGCCGGGTGCCGCGGTGTTTCAAACCCGGCGTGGTTACGGTGTACTCGCGGTAATGACCCCGGCTCTTGATCGGAAGCAAACGTTCGCGATTTCCGAATACCGCTCCATCCTTCTCATATGGAAAAGGACCACCTCGGGGGATCAACGCATAGGTCTGAACCCCTTGGGCCGGTATCTCGGCAATTGAAACCGTCGCTGTGTTGTCGGGCGGGACAACCGGTGCCCTTGCACATACAAGGCCCGTAGCTGACGCCGCAGCAAGTATTAAGCCAGTAAGTACTAACTTGAAACTTCTGACAGCCGCCATGCATTCACGCTCCAGAGCCTGGGGTTTACCCCTAAATCGTTCGGGTCGTAGTGTCGCCTATCCCTCCGCAAATTGCAAGAGCCTGCACAAAAAATGGGCATCTTGTGCGACGCACCAAAAGTATGAAAGTCAGTACATGCTTTTGGGTTGTGTGTTATCTCGTGGCGTTCGCGTCCGCGACAGTCAAGGCCGTCATGTTGACGATCCGCCTCACCGTGGTGCTGGGCGTCAACACATGCACCGGACTGGCCGCTCCCAGCAGCACCGGACCGATCGCGATATTGCCGCCGGCGGCCGTCTTGAGCAGGTTGTAGGCAATGTTGGCTGCATCGATGTTGGGCAATACCAACAGATTGGCGTTCCCGACCAGTGTGCTGTTGGGCATCAGCCGGGCGCGCGCCGCCCCGTCAAGCGCCAGGTCGCCATGCATTTCGCCGTCCACTTCCAGCCACGGTGCTTCGGCACGCAGGATTTCCAGTGTGCTTCGCATCTTGACGGCGCTGGGCAGATTGCTGCTGCCGAAGTTGGAGTGTGACAACAACGCCACCTTCGGCTGGAGTCCGAAACGCACCATTTCCTCAGCCGCCATGACGGTGATCTCGGACAGTTCCTGCGGTGTCGGGTCGGCGTTGACATGGGTATCGACCAGGAAAATCAGCCGGTCCGGCAGCATCAGGCCATTCATGCAGGCGTACATCGGCACATCCTGTGGCGTGCTCGGACTTCCACCCTTGCGCTTGCCAATGATCTGGTCGATGTACGTCAGATGCATCGCCGTCGTGCCCCAGGTGCCGCAGATCATGCCATCGACATCGCCCTTGTGCAGCAGCATGGCTCCGATCAGCGTCAGACGGCGGCGCATTTCGATCTTTGCCATCTGCACGGTGACACCCATGCGTTCGGTCATGCGGTGATAGGTCTGCCAGAAGTCACGGTATCGTTCGTCTTGCTCGACGTTCACCACGTCATAGTCGAGTTCCTCGCGCAACCGAAGTCCGAACTTCTCGATCCGCTGGGCGATGATGGCCGGCCGACCGATCAACGTCGGCCTCGCCAGCCCTTCATCGACGACGATCTGGCACGCGCGCAAAATGCGCTCCTCCTCGCCCTCGCAATATGCCACCCGCTTGCGCGAAGCATTCTTGGCCGCGGCAAAGATCGGCCGCATGGTGTTGCCGGACGCATAGACAAAGCTGTGCAGCCGATCGCGGTAGGCTTGCATGTCGCCGATCGGTCGCAGTGCGACGCCGCTGTCGACTGCCGCCTGTGCGACGGCTGGCGCGATCTTCATCATCAGGCGGGGGTCGAACGGCTTGGGAATCAGGTATTGCGGGCCGAACGCGAGCTGCTGACCCGCATACGCTGCCGCAACCACCTCGCTTTGTTCCGCCCGGGCCAGGTCTGCGATAGCGCGTACCGCTGCGATCTCCATCTCGTCGGTGATCGTCGACGCACCTGCATCGAGCGCGCCGCGGAAGATATAGGGAAAACACAGGACGTTGTTGACCTGGTTCGGGTAGTCGGTGCGGCCGGTCGCCATGATGGCATCGTCGCGCACCAGCTTCACCTCCTCGGGAGTGATCTCCGGATTGGGGTTGGCCAATGCGAAGATCAGCGGATTGGCGGCCATCTTGCGCACCATGTCGGGCTTGAGCACGCCGCCGGCGGACAAGCCCAGGAAAACGTCCGCGCCCTCGATCACCTCGCCCAGCGTGCGGGCGGAGGTTTTTTGCGCAAACACGATCTTGTCGTCGTCCATCAATTCGGTGCGGCCCTCAAACACCACCCCCGCGAGATCGGTGACGAAGATGTTCTCGCGCGGCATGCCGAGTTTGAGCAACAGGTTCAGGCAGGCCAGCGCGGCAGCCCCGGCACCCGACGCCACGAGCTTGACGGCTTTGATATCCTTGCCCACGACCTTCAGGCCATTGAGCAAGGCTGCGCCCACGACGATGGCGGTGCCATGCTGGTCGTCGTGGAAAACCGGGATCTTCATCCGGGCACGCAGCTTGCGCTCGACGTAGAAGCAGTCCGGCGCCTTGATGTCTTCCAGGTTGATGCCACCGAACGTGGGTTCAAGCGAAGCAATGATGTCCACCAGCTTGTCCAGGTCATGTTTCTCGTTCACCTCGATGTCGAAGACATCGATGCCGGCGAACTTCTTGAAAAGTACCGCCTTGCCCTCCATCACCGGCTTGGCGGCCAGCGGACCGATGTCACCCAGGCCCAGCACCGCCGTGCCATTGGTCACGACCGCAACCAGATTGCCGCGGCTGGTGTACTTGAAGGCGTTGTTCGGGTCAGCGACGATCTCCTCACAGGCCGCGGCGACACCCGGGGAATAGGCCAGTGCCAGATCGCGCTGATTCGACAATTGCTTGGTGGCGGCAATCGCGATCTTTCCCGGTGTAGGGAACTCGTGGTACTCCAGCGCCGACTTGCGCAGTTGCGCGCGTACCTCGTCGGAACCAGGGGTGCTCTCGGGCATGTCAATCTCCTGCCGCATGCGGCTTGGCGCGGCCGACACGACAGTGCATCGGTGCTGCGTGAAATTGTAGGCTTCGGCTAGAGCAGCGGCGGCGTTGGCCCGGATATCCAACTCGTGCGCCAGCGCAATCGTTGCCCGCAGGATGGCCGCATCATCGGCGTCTGTGGCAACGTCCTGCGCGAAGCAATGGTCGATCTTGAGCTCGTCGATCGGGCACCGCTTCAGGCAGGCCAGCGACGAATATCCGGTGCCGAAGTCATCGACCGTGTCCTGGGAATAACGCCGCGCGATATTTCAGGGGTGGTCGCCGGCCTGCACCGTGTAAATGCATTCGTCAGCCGCGCGGCAGCGGGCGCTCAACGCATTCATGGCGGCAACTGCCCGTGGGGAAAGGCGCCTGTTGGTTCGATGTCGATGCCGCCCTGCCGGGATTCTCAAGCAAAAGTGGCTTTGCCAATTTGCTTGACCCCTGGGGGCGGGAATGACGAAGTCATCTGCTGGGGGTGCTCAGATGAAGCCGCGTGGCGGCAACATGTCGGAGCGTTGCAGCCAGTTGCCGGGTGCGTATGCGGCGCTGGCGTCGGTGGCGTGCAGCGTGTAGGCGTGGCGCGAGGTTGCCGACCGGTTGGGTCCGCTGTAATGCGGCAACAACCCGTGGAACACGACCAGCGTGCCGGCCGCCACCTCCAGTGGCAGCGCTTCGTGCA
>CAZADK010000312.1:2513-5620 GCA_964483855.1 uncultured Rhodoferax sp. | reverse complement strand
GGTAGGCGTTGCCATCGAGTTCGATCTTCAATATCAGCGGGTCGTAGGGCGAATGCCACTGCAGGCCGCCAAAAAGCGCCGTCGGCCCGCGGAACATCGATTGCAGGTTGGCCTGGCCACCTGTCACAGCGGTGTTGCCGGGCCTGGTATTGAACTTGTCCCCGAAGACGGACAGCGGATTCTTGAGGTCGCCGCGGCCGCCCAGATAACCCCAGCCCAGCCCGACGCTGGCATCCCAGTTACCCCATCGCTTGCTCGCCACCAGATACTCGCCCGAAAACAGGCCGGTGCCGCCGAAATCGCGCACACCGAGCGCAACCTGCGGCCAGAAAGCCGACTCCTCGCGCAGGCGCAGCTTGAAATCGATCGACTTGTCCTTGTACGACTGATTCCCGGCGATCGTCGGCCCATAGAGGCGGTTCGAGATGTCGGTATACCTGAAGCCACCTTCGAACCATTCGAGCGGCTGCATCATCACCGTGCCGCGGGTATAGGGCTGGACCTGGTTGAGCTGCAACCGGATCGCCCCGGTAGGGGCCATGCGCGCGCTGGGTGTCTGCAATACGCCGATCTCGCCCCAGTCGCTGGCGCTGAGCTGCGCCGAGCGCGGCGGTGCCGTATCGACCATCCTGGAGACGGACCGACGCGGCTGGTCTGCCTGCGCCAGCGATTCGCCTGGCAGCTGTGTCGCCAGGAAGCGCACCAGGTTGTCCGAGGCGCTGGGCGCAATCGCCGATGCCCGATCCGGAGCCCAGATCCAGGCTCCGGGACCCGGCTCATCCTGGCCCTGCAGGTTCCAGGGTGCGATGCCGAAGCGGGCGGTGCGGCCGTCTGGTTGGGCGACCCAGACCGTATCGACCTGCGTCGCCCCAGCATCGGGGATACACGCACGCAGATAGTCTTGCGCCAGCGCGCCGGGCCGGTGCTGCACCAGACACGGTCGCCCGTCTTGCGTCAGCACCGTCACCGTGCGCGGGCGCGCAAGCAGCAAGACCGTGTGGCCCGGCTGCAATGTGGGATCCTGTGCCGGCGCTGCCTGCATCCAGCGCGCGTCGCCAATGGCCAGCGTCAGCCGGCCCGTGATCGGCAACTGGCGCAGCCATTCGGACAGCTGGGCGCCAGCGTCGTCCGACCGACTCGGCGCACGGGCCGCGTCGATGCCCTGCAGCACGGCATCGCGCAGTCCTCGTTGCGTCAGCCGCTCGGCCTGGACGCGCCAGTGCAAGGCGGTCACATCCGCCTGTGGCCCGGCAGTGCGCAGCAGCCAGTCGCTCACGCGTTCGCCCGGCACGATGGCACTGGAGGCGACGAGCGCCTGCGCCTGCGCCAGTCCGGGCAAGACCGCAAGGCAGCCCAGTTGCAGCAGCATCGCCTGGGCCATGCGGGAGAGACCCAGTTTCATCCTGCCCCGCCCTGCACTGGCCAGCGCGTGAGGCGCAGGCAGAACGCCGGCGCCAGGCACTGCTCGGAATACACCACCGTCGCCCGCCCACCATGGTTGCCCCAGGCATACCAGGACGGAGGATCGGAACCCTCGGCTGCGCCGACCGCCGACTCGCGGAACCAGCGCAAACCCACTTGCCCAGCCGGCCCCAGCATCGCAGACGCCCCTGGCGGCGGACCACCTGGCCAATACCGGCTTTCGATACGCTCGGACAGGCCAAATCGATAACCCGGCATCTCGTCCCGGATCCGCTCGAAGACTCGTGTCTGCGATCCGGTGTCGTCCCATGGCGCGGGAGAGGGCGAAAAGCGAACGGCCCGCCAGTCTGTCTCGAGCCCGAACGTGGCGACGATGCGACCGTTCTGCGTCTTGATGACTTCACGCCTGGCCGAGTACCAGACTTCGATGTCGCCCTGGGGATGGGAGTCGACATAACCCAGCACCAGCAGGGCCGGCTGCCGCCCCACCACTTCAACGCGAAGATACCGCAGGTCCGGGTTCAGTTTGGCGCCAGCAATCGAATCCTTGCCCGCGCCCCAGCGCTCCGACACGACTCCGCTGACCACATCGGAAAGCAGATTGGAGCTCGATGCACATCCGGCCAGCACCAGCGGCAGCAGCAAAGCGGCCAGTGCGCGCCGGCCCGACACAAAAGCCAGCCGCACAAAAAAGAAAAGCGCCCGAAGGCGCTGTTTCGACCCCATTGGTACCTCAGGGGGTCGTGCCTGTCGCAGCGGTCGTACCGGTTGTCGGATTGTTTCCGCCGCCCGAGGCTGCACCCACTACCACACCGGCCACGACAGCGCCGACGACGATGGTGGTGACAGCCACACCACCGATAGCCGCACCTGAAGCAGCGCCGGCACCCGCACCTGCGCCCGACCCCTGAGCCGGAGCCGGCGTTTGCGCGAAGGACACTTGGCCCATCAAGGCCACTGCGGCCAAGACTGCAACTGCCAACTGGTTGATCTTCATGGAGTGTTCCTCATTGATGTTTATGTATCGATGGGCCGAATTTAACAGATCATTCGACGGAAGGCAAAACCGTGGCGGCCGAAGGAACGGCGCGGCACCGCATCATCGCGCCAATTGGTGCAAATACAACACACATTGCCAGGTGTGTGCGTCCTGTGAACTGCAGTAGCATCAACGGATGGCTGAGCAACCGACAAATTTAAATGCTCCACTCCCTTATCCCCCACCAGTGCTGAGACCTTCAGGTAGCCTGGGCCGCTTTGAACTGCGACGCAAGTTAGGTCAGGGCGCCCAGTCCACGGTCTGGCTGGCGCATGATCCGCGTATGGAGCGTGACGTAGCGATCAAGGTGCTACGACCCGTTACCGGGGCCGATCAACAGGCCATCGGCCAATGGTTGCAGGAGGCGCGCAGCGTAGGGCGCGTCAAGCATGCCAATATCGTGCCGGTCTATGAGGCGGACACCGAAGGCGCCTATGCTTTTCTGGTTTTTGAATACGTGGCCGGTGATACGCTGGCGCAGCTGTTGTCTCGCAAAGGGGTGTTGCCGGCGCGGGAGGCAGTGGGTTATCTGATGGATGTGCTCGATGCAATCGCGGTCGCCCATGCCGAGGGGGTGGTGCACCGCGATATCAAGCCTTCCAATATTCTGGTTGACGGCAGCGGACGCGCACGCGTCATGGATTTC
>CAZADK010000312.1:0-2413 GCA_964483855.1 uncultured Rhodoferax sp. | reverse complement strand
GGCAGCGGACGCGCACGCGTCATGGATTTCGGCATCGCTGCCAGAGTCCAGTCCAATGCCGCGGGAGAGCCGGTCCAGTTGGGTGGAACCGTGGGTTATCTGTCTCCCGAGGCGGTCGGTGGCGCGCAGCCGGTGCCATCCATGGATTTGTTCGCTTGCGGCTTGGTGCTGGCGGAGTTGCTCATCGGCAAACCGCTGGTCAATGAGGCAGATTCGGAACGTGCCATCTACCGGCTGGCCCACGAGCAACTGGTGTTGCCGGCGGCGGTGGGGGCGGATGTGGACGATACCCTGCGCTCGCTGGTGAACCGGGCGCTGGTGCGTGACCCCATGCAGCGCTTTGCCGACGCGCGCAGCTTTTTCAGTACACTGAGTGCCTGGCGCAACCCGCAGCCCAGCGAGCCTGCTGCGGGACAATCCGGCGCCGGTGGCACGCTGGAATTCCTGATGCGCCGGATGCGCCACAAGTCGGATTTCCCGGCGATGTCGGAGTCGGTCGTGCGCATCCAGAGCATGGCCAATTCCGAGACCGAAAGTGTCGGCAGCCTCACCAACCAGATTCTGAGAGATGTGGCACTGACCAACAAATTGCTGCGGGTGGTCAACAGCGCCCATCATGCCCGTGGCGGCATCAGCACCGTATCCCGTGCGGTGAATCTGGTCGGTTTCAACGGCATTCGCAATATGGCCTTGAGTCTGGTTCTGCTGGAACACATGCAGGACAAGGGGCACGCGGCCCAGATGAAGGATGAATTTGTACGCTCCCTGCTGGCCGGCACGCTCGGCGCCGAGATGAGCGGCTCGGTGAAAGAGGCGGAGGAAGCGTTTATTGGCTGCATGTTCCAGAATTTGGGTCGACTGCTGACACAGTTTTACTTTTCTGAAGAGGCCGAACAGATCCGGCAATTGATACAAACTGCCAGACCGCCGGTGACCGATAGCGCTGCGTCGTTTCAGGTACTCGGACTGAGTTATGAACACCTGGGCCTTGGCATTGCCAAGGCATGGGACTTGCCCGAGAGCATTCAGAAGTGCATCCAGCGCCTGGCCGGTGTACCGCCGGCCCATGCGTCACCAGACGCCAGCGAGCGGCTGCGTTGGATTGCCGAGGCATCCAACGCGATGGCTGACCTGATGCTCAAACACGAACCAGAGGAAGCTTTGCTGCATGTCGCACAGGTGGCGCGAAAGTATGCGCGTGCGCTGGGCAGCAACGAAAAGCATTTGACCGCGGTCGTTGAAAAAGCCAAATCCAAGTTGCAGGAGCTGGCAGTGGCGATGGAAATTCGTGTCAAGTCGGATTCGGCGGCCTACAAGCTGCTGCATTCGGACGGGACCACCGCCTCTGCGCGCCATCAGACCGCGCAGTGGCAGGATACCGATAGCCGCATCAGCGGCCTGGAGTTGCAAGCGACAAAGAGCGTCCATGACGCTGAGCCCGCGGTGGCGAGCAAACCGAACCAGGTTGCGGAGACGTTGTCGGCCGGTATTCAGGACATCACCAACGCCATGGTGGAAGACTTCAAGCTGACCGATGTGTTGCGCATGATTCTGGAAACCATGTACCGCGCAATGGGCTTTGATCGCATCATTTTCTGCATGCGCGACGCCAAGACCGAGACTGTCGTTGGGCGCTTTGGCTTGGGTGAAGGCGTGGACGCTTTTGTGAAAGACTTCAAGGTCTCGCTCAAGGTCGCGACCCCGGATTTGTTTGGCTTGGTGTGCACCAAGGGGATGGACAGCATGATCAGCGACTCCAGCAATCCCCGCATCCATTCGCGCTTGCCGCCCTGGTACGTAGCTGGCCTCAACGCCCCGACATTTCTACTCTTGCCTTTGCAAGTCAAAGGCGCACCTTTTGGTTTGATCTATGCGGACAAAACCCGAAAAGGCGCACTGGAATTGAATGAAAAGGAACTGGCTTTGCTACGCACACTGCGCAACCAGGCCGTGATGGCATTCAAGCAATCTCGCTAAGCAAGTGTGCGAACGGCAGCGCCCATTCGCTCATAAAGCCGACGCTCCAAAAGCCCTGAGCATCGACGATCGGCAAGCCAGCAATAGGGGAGCCTGTCCCAGCATCAGTCATGTACAACCATCCGTGTGACGGACGACCGGTGATTCATGGACGGGCACCATGACGCCCTCCTTCAGCGGCCGCATCTTGGTCTTCCCTCTACCAGGTCGAGACACACGTCTCGGCGGCGGATCCGCACTTCGCGCAGCGCTCAACCTGGCGCTGGCAGACGGACATGTCACCACTGACGCGCCGGCTCGACACGCTCGCCCCCCGCGTATCAGATGAATGCGCAGGGCGATCTCGCCAATGAACAAGGGTTCATGGGTGATGTCGGCCGCCATCACCGGGCCTCACTGGCCAGGAGACCATCGAGCATCTGCATGACAACCTGCT
>CAZADK010000311.1:3819-5624 GCA_964483855.1 uncultured Rhodoferax sp. | reverse complement strand
GATGAAGCAGGCCGTGGCCCACCTGCTGCCTTACATCGAGGAAGAGAAGAAGCTGCTCGTCGCCGGCGGTGGCCAGGCCAAGGCCAAGGGCAAGATCGTCATCGCCACCGTCAAGGGCGACGTGCACGACATCGGCAAGAACATCGTCACCGTGGTCCTGCAGTGCAACAACTTCGACGTCGTCAACATGGGCGTGATGGTGCCGTGCCACGAGATCCTGGCCAAGGCCCGGGTGGAGAGCGCCGACATCATCGGCTTGTCGGGCCTGATCACGCCCAGCCTGGAAGAGATGCAATACGTCGCTGCAGAGATGCAGAAGGACGACTACTGCAGGATGCGCAAGATTCCGTTGCTGATCGGCGGGGCGACCACGTCGCGGGTGCACACCGCCGTCAAGGTCGCGCCGCATTACGACGGCCCGGTCGTCTACGTGCCGGACGCCTCCCGCAGCGTCGGTGTGGTGCAAAACCTGCTATCCGACAACCCGAACACTTATCTTGCCGAACTGGCGGCAGACTATGAACGCGTGCGCCAGCAACATGCGAACAAGAAGCAGGTGCAGATCTGGCCGCTGGCCAAGGCACGCGCCAACAAGACGCCGATCGTCTGGTCCGGCTACACACCGCCACGTCCGAAGTTCATCGGCAAACGCGTGTTCCGCAACTTCGACCTGGCCGAACTGGCGCAGTACATCGATTGGGGCCCGTTCTTCCAGACCTGGGACCTCGCCGGCCGTTTCCCCGAGATCCTCAAGGATGATGTCGTCGGCACCGAGTCAGTCCGTGTCTACGCAGACGGCCAGCGCATGCTCAAGCGCCTGATCGAAGGGCGTTGGTTGACCGCCAACGGCGTCGTGGGCCTGTACCCGGCCAACACCATCAACGACGACGACATCGCGCTCTACACCGACGAGTCGCGCGGCGAGATCGCGATGGTCTGGCATGGCATGCGCCAGCAGGCCGAAAAGCAGGTGATCGATGGCGTGATGCGGCCCAGCCGCTGCCTGGCGGACTTCATTGCACCGCGCGACAGCGGCGTGCAGGACTACATCGGCCTGTTCGCCGTGACCGCCGGCATCGGCGTGGACAAGAAAGAAAAATACTTCCTGGACGACCTGGACGACTACTCCGCGATCACGCTCAAGGCGCTGGCCGACCGTCTGGCCGAAGCGTTTGCCGAATGCCTGCACCGGCGCGTGCGCACCGACCTGTGGGGTTACGCCAGCGACGAGACACTGGGCAACACGGAACTGATCGCCGAGCAATACCGCGGCATCCGCCCCGCCCCCGGCTACCCGGCCTGCCCGGATCACAGCGCCAAGTACGACATGTTCCGATTGCTGGAGTGCGACACCATCGGCATGGCCCTGACCGAGAGCCTGGCGATGACGCCGGCGGCCAGCGTCAGCGGCTTTTATCTGTCCCACCCCGACAGCACCTACTTCAACGTCGGCAAGATCGGCGACGACCAATTGGCCGACATGGTGCAACGACGCGGCATGGATGCGGCGGAACTGAAGCGACTGGTGGGGTCGAACTTATAGCGACACACCAGCCGATTTGTGTGTGGTCCGAACCGTCAATCATCGTGCCGCAGACAGACAGGACAATTCCGCATATGCACATCACGGGACTCCCCCACTCACGCCGCCTTGGCGTCCTGGCAGCAACCTGGGCCATGGCACTGGCAGGGTGCGCGGCGACATCTGCCACGCCGGTTGCACCTGCCACGCCGGTTGCACTTGCCACGCCGGTTGCACTTGCCACGCCGGTTGCACCTGCCACGCCGGTTGCACTTGCCACGCC
>CAZADK010000311.1:0-3809 GCA_964483855.1 uncultured Rhodoferax sp. | reverse complement strand
TTGTGCCGGTTGCGCCGCCCAGCCCGGCACCGGCAACGCAGGCCCCTGCCGCCGCGGTCGACGACTCAGGAACACGGCCACCGGCCGGCGAACAGCAAACGCCAGAGCAGCGATTCGCCAGCTGGATCACCGAGTTCCAGCGCACCGCCCGGGCCCAGGGCATCGACGCTGGCACGCTGGCGCGCGCCTTCGCCGGCGTGCAGTACCTGCCGCAGGTCGTCGAACGCGACCGCTCCCAGGCCGAGTTCACCCGCACGGTCTGGCATTACCTCGACACCGCGGTCTCGCCCGGCCGTATCGCGCGCGGGCAGGACCGGCTGATCGAGGTCCGGCCCCTGGCCGATGCGGCAGCCGCGCGTTACGGCGTTCCGGCAACCGTCCTGGTCGCGATCTGGGGCATGGAGAGCAACTATGGCCACAACTTTGGCGACCTGTCGGTCATCGATGCATTGGCGACGCTGGGCTTCGACGGACGGCGCGAAAAGTGGGCGCGCGGCGAATTGCTCGCCGCGCTGAGGATCCTGCAAAGCGGCGACATCACACGCGAGCGCATGATCGGCTCCTGGGCTGGCGCGATGGGCCAGACCCAGTTCCTCCCTTCAAACTTCTTGGCCTATGCGGTGGACGCCGACGGCGACGGACGACGCGACATCTGGGGCAGCATGGCCGATGTGCTGGCATCGACCGCGAATTTTCTTGCGCGGTCCGGCTGGCGGGCTGGCCAGCCCTGGGGCCTGGAGGTCTATCTGCCGGAGGGTTTCGATGTCGGGCGTGCCGACTCCGAAGTCCGACAGAGCAGCACCCGCTGGGCCGCCGAAGGTGTGCGCAGCGCCGACGGCTCACCGCTGCCGGAGCTACCCGAGGCCGCCATCCTTGTGCCGGCCGGCGCGCGCGGGCCGGCCTTCCTGGTTGGCCCCAATTTCCGCGTCATCCTGCGCTACAACAACGCCACCAGTTATGCGCTGGCGGTGGGCCTGCTGGCGCAGCAACTGGGCGGCGCAGCGGGCGTGCAGGCGCCCTGGCCGCGCGAGCTGCAGGCGTTGGCCCGCAGCGAGATCCTGGCGCTGCAGACGGCGCTGAACCGGCGCGGTTTCGACAGCGGCACGCCCGACGGGATGCTGGGCCCGGCCACACGGGCTGGTATCCGTGCCTACCAGCGCAGCGCCGGGTTGCCGGCGGACGGGTATCCGACCGTGCAGTTGCTGCAGCGTCTGCAACTGGCACCATGACCCATGGGCAGGGGCATCATGGCTGCGCCGGCGCACGCCGCAGTATTGACCCTGATGTAAGGGCAGGAATGGCAGGGCGACGAACAATCGGTTGAAATGCAGGGGCAGCGCAGCCGGTTTACCCGTCCGGGAACCTGCCCGCCCCCCCCAAGGAGAACCCGAACGACATGTCCAGCTACACCAAATCCGCCGACGCCATCGCCCGGCTGACGCCCGAACAATACCGCGTCACGCAACAAAGTGGCACCGAGCGCCCGGGCACTGGCGCCTACCTCGACAACCACGAACCCGGTATCTACGTCGATATCGTGTCGGGCGAACCGCTATTCGCCTCAAGCGACAAATTCGAATCCGGTTGCGGCTGGCCAAGTTTCACCAAGCCCATCGTGCCGGCCTACGTGGCCGAGTTGCGCGACGCCAGTCTTGGCATGGTTCGTATCGAGGTACGCTCGCGCCATGGCGACAGCCACCTGGGCCATGTATTTCCCGACGGCCCGCACGACCGCGGCGGCCTGCGGTATTGCATCAACTCGGCGTCGTTGCGCTTCGTGCACCGCAACGCCATGCAGGCCGAAGGTTATGGCGAGTATCTCAATCAAGTCGAGGAGCATTGACATGACGACACAGACGCGGCAACGCGCGGTATTGGCAGGCGGTTGTTTCTGGGGCATGCAGGACCTGATCCGCAAGCTGCCGGGAGTCATAGCCACCCGCGTGGGTTACACCGGCGGCGACGTGCCCAACGCCACCTACCGCAACCACGGCACCCATGCCGAAGCCATCGAGATCCATTTCGATCCAACGACCATCGGTTATCGCGACTTGCTCGCGTTCTTTTTCCAGATCCATGACCCGAGCACCCGGGACCGTCAAGGCAACGACGTCGGCATGTCGTACCGCTCGGCCATCTACTATGTGAACGACGCGCAAAAACAGGAAGCACTGCGCACCATCGTCGATGTCAACGCGGCCGCCCTGTGGCCAGGCAAGGTGGTGACCGAGGTCGCGCCGGCTGGCCCATTCTGGGACGCCGAACCGGAACACCAGGATTACCTGCAGCGCTACCCGAACGGTTATACCTGCCACTTTCCCCGGCCGGGCTGGAAGCTGCCGACCAAGGCCAACGCCTGACATCGGCACGTGGCCGATGGGGCCTGGGAACCCGGCGCAGCGCGCCGTGGTTTCAGCGCGCAGCCAAGCCCGTGGCCATAACCCGGCGCTGGACCAGCAACAACATCGCGATCGCCACCAGGCTCATCACCAGCAGCAACCACAAGCCATACCGGTAACCCACATCGGGCCGCCACAACAGCCCCATCACCAGCGGCGCGGCGGCCCGAGACAGTGCCAGCGGAACACCCAGCGCACCATTGAGGCTGGCCACGTGTTCGCGGCTCACGTATTGCGCGATCGCCGTGCCCTTGACGATGGTCAGCATGCCGTTGCCGGCGCCGAACAACACGACGAACAACAGTACCAGCACCAGTGCAGCCGATCCGGTGCCCAGCAACGGTGCCAGCAACAAGGCGGCCAGGCCCATCGGTATCAGGCATGGAATGAATCGGTTGGCGGCATGCACGTCGAACCGGCTCTCGAAAAAATACAGCAGCAACCGCCCGGCCACCTGGATCACACCGATGCTTGCCGGCACCGCAATGGCCCAGGTCTCGGCCATGCCGCGTTCGCGCAGCAGGCTGACCAGGTGCGCCGGCAGGGCTGCCGTTGCAGCCATGAACAACACGATGAACGTGCCCACCAGCAGGAATGGCGCACCCGTCACCAGTTGCCGCACCGCCACCGGTTCGGCCGTTGCCGCGGAGCCCGTCACCACGCGCGCCGGCGCATCACGCAGCAGCCAGGCATGGATCGGCAGGCAGACCAGGAAATGCAGGCTGGCCAGGCCCCACAAGGCGCCGCGCCAGCCCCAGGCCGCGATCAGCCAGGCCGTCAAAGGGATGAACACCGTGCTGGCCAGGCCGCCGAGAAAAGTCATCGTGATGATGGCGCGCCGGAAGTCGTTGGGAAAACGCCGCGTCACCACGGCGAACACCGGCGTATACAAGATCGCGGACATGGCCACGCCCAGCGCGGTCCAGACCAGGTAGAAGCCGGCCAGGCTGGTCACGAAGGTGTGCAGCACCAGGCACACACCCGCCAGTGCCGAACCCAGTGTCATCACCCACCGCTCGTGGCCCCGGTCGATCCAGCGACCGATCGCGTAGGCGCACAGGCCCTCGGCCAGCAGGGCCAGGCTGAACGCAACCGAACTCTGCGCCCGGTTCACGCCCAGTGCCTGCTCGATCGGGCCGATGAGCAGCGCAAAGGTATAAAAGATGCTGCCCCAGCTGATCAGCTGGGCCAACGACAAGCCGAGAATCAGGTTGCGTTGGGCATCGGCGCGCATCTCAATGGCAGGTCGTGTCATGCGAAAGGTGCCGAGTATCCACCGCAGCAGTATCGCCGCCGCGCGATCACGTCACCGGCACGCCACCCAGCCGGCACCGACGGATCGCAAGCGGCGCCGGGCCGGGCCGGACGGGCCCGGGCCCGGGCCCGGGCCTGTCCTGTCCTGTCCTGTCC
>CAZADK010000310.1:0-5631 GCA_964483855.1 uncultured Rhodoferax sp. | reverse complement strand
CTGCCCGCGCGGGCAGAGGCCGCTTACCGTCAGGCGCTGCAAGCCGAATCGGACAGTTACACCACCTTGTCCTTCACCGACTTCCTGCTGCATCAAAAGCGCTTCGCCGAAGCCCTGCAACAGCTCGAAAGCCAACCCCGGACCGACGCAGTGTTGCTGCGCCTGGCGATCGCGGGGGCGATGAGTCAGGCACCCACTGCACCCGCCGACGCGCGCGAGTTGCGCGAGCGCATGGCACTTGCCAGCCTGCGCCCGGAGGCCAGAACCACCCACGCGCGTGAACTCGCAATGTTCGCGCTCTGGATCGACAAGCAGCCGCGCAAGGCCCTCGAGCTCGCCCAGGAGAATGTGCGGCACCAGCGTGAACCGCTGGATCTGCTGATCCTGGCGCAGGCGGCCGTCGCCAGCCAGGATGCCGCCGCGCGCCGGGCGGCGGCTTCACTCGCCCGCGAAATGGGCCTGCGCGATGTGCGGCTGGACCATGCGCTGCGATAGCCGTTCGCCGGGCTGCCGACCCGGCGGGTTGTGGCTTGCCGGGGCCGTCTTGCTGCTGGCGGGCTGGGCCTTGCCGGCCAGCGCCCACAAGGCCAGCGACGCCTACCTGCAGTTGCAAGGTGGGGGGGCCGGTACGAGCTTGCGCGTAGACGTCGCCTTGCGCGACCTCGACGTGGCGCTGGATCTCGACAGCGACGGTGATGGACAACTCACCTGGCGCGAAGTGCGCGCGGGCTGGCCGCTGATAGAGACCTACCTGCGCACCCGCATCGAACTGGAGGGCTGCCCGCTCACGCCCGCGGCCCAGGCACTGGAACGGCGCATCGACGGCGTCTACGCCGCGCTGACGCTGCAAAGCGCTTGCCAACCGGCACTGCCGCCGCCCATCCGTTATGGGGTGATGGAGGACGTGGACCCCACGCACCGCGGCATCGCACGCATCGCGTGGCCGGGGCAACCCGGTTCGTTGCAGGTGCTGGTACCGCAGCGCGTGCGTGTCGCCGCGAGCGGCGCGGCACTGGCGTCGGCGTCCAGCGCAGCCGCGCAATCCTCCGATGCCGCCGCCGTGGCGCCTGTGCCAGCCACCGGTGCGGCCCTGGACCCGCCGCCGGCAGCCGCCGCAGCCACGCTGCAGTTCGTGCGCGAGGGCGCAAGGCACATCGCAACCGGCTACGACCACGTGTTATTTCTGGTGTGCCTGCTCCTTCCCTGCGTGCTACGCCGCACCGACAAGGGATGGCAACCGGTCACGCATCTGAAGCAGGCCCTTTTTCCCGTGATCGGCATCGTCACCGCCTTCACGGTGGCGCACTCCATCACGCTGGCGCTGGCGGCAACGGGAACCTTTAACTTGTCGCCCGCTTTTATCGAGCCCGCGGTCGCTTTTACCATCATGCTGGCCGCGCTCGACAACTTGTGGCCGATATTTCGCGGGCGCCGCGTGCTGGTGACATTCATTTTCGGGTTGATTCATGGCTTCGGATTCGCCAGCGTTCTGGCGGAGCTGGATCTGCCCGTGGCGGAATTTGCCTGGGCGTTACTGCAGTTCAATCTGGGAATCGAGTTGGGGCAGGTTCTGATTGTTGCCGTTGTCACCGTGCTGTTGTTCACGCTGCGCACCCAACGCGCTTATCCGGGCCTATTCGTTCGTGGCGGCTCGGTCGTCGCAATGGCAATTGCAGCAGTCTGGCTGGTGGAGCGGACGCTGAACGTGTCGTTATTGCCGATGTGAGGTGGCGCAATGTCTTGCAAATCGCGTTCCCATAAAAAAAGTGCGGTAGAAAAATGCCGCATGGATAACTGCGGCACTTGGCCCGTGGCCCGATATGGGTCACACTTGAAGCCATGAGTTTCAACAGCACACCCCGCAGCAGTGCCCGCCGTCCTCGCCGGCCGGGCGATGTGAAACATGACCCGCTGGCCGTCAATGCCGACACGATGCTCGACGACCTGCAGCCAGCCAAACGCGGCAGCGCCACCGGTGCACCCGTCGTTTGCCAGGAATTGCTGCTGCTGCGCGCCGGCGTCGACTGTCCCCAATGCGGCCGGCGCACGCCGGTGTTCGCGATGATGGGCCTGCCCGAGTTCGAAGTGCAAAACGCGCCGACCACCTTGCTGCGTCGCATCGCAACATTGCCACCCGACGTCGACAAGGCCGCGCGCGCGTTCAGCAAGGGCCGCTGGCGCAACGATCGCGATGTTGGCACGGCCAATAACGCGCACTGGCTCAGCCACTGCGCGCGGTGCGACGCCCGGCTCGACGAAAACTTCATCCTCGGCCCCGACGGCCCGTTCCATCCCACTGTGTATCGACAACGCGCGGCGATCAAGCTCGAACGCCTGACCGGCCCGTTCGTGCTCGAGCGCGTGCAACGGGTACCGAGCTTGCCCATGTTAGGCTGGCTCGACTGGCATAACGGGCGGCACAGGAAGATACGTGCCGCAAAACCACGTGTGGCGAGCGCCCGCGCTGGACCAGGCTAGCACTGGCGGTTGAGGCGCTTTTCTGCGAGGATGGTTAGTGCGATTGCGCCGATGGCCGGCGCGAAGGAGGCGACATGACCGCGTCAGATACGTCGAAACCACGCCCGCCATTCGAGCCCCCCGGGACCGGATCCTGGGCCCAGGACGCGGTGCATTTTCCGCGCCCGATGACCCGGTATTTCCAGGCGACGCACTCTCCCGCGTTCAGGAGTGGCACCCACGATTTCGCGCGTTTCTACGGCTTGCTGATCGACGGGCTGCAGATGGCCTACGTGAACGGCTTTGGCTACATCCAGGTGATGCCCGCCCCCGAGGCGGAAATGGAGGCGCGTTTTGCGCGCGCATCCCAGGTGTTTGCGCAGAAGTTCTGGCGCGAGCAACTGCGCGACTGGGACGAAGTGCGCAAGCCGGCTGCCATCCGCAAACACCGGGAGCTGCAGGCCATCGACGTGGACGCGATGACCAACGCCGAACTGGTCGCCTACCTGACGACCTGCCGCGACCACCATGCAGCGATGATCGTGCAGCACATGCGTTTTACCGCCGGCGCGTTGCTGCCGACTGGAGACTTCCTGGCGCATGCCGGCGAGTGGACTGGGCTGCCACACGCCGAATTGCTGGGCTTGCTGCGCGGGTCGGCCGCCGTGTCATCCGGCGGCTCCGACGAGATGGACGTGCTCAAGGCCGCATTTGCCAAGGACTCCGCCGCGCGCGAGGTACTGGCGTGCGACGGCGACCCGGCCGAGCTGCTGGCCTCGAACGGCGACCCGGCCAAGGTGCTGGCGCGCCTGCGCGCATTGCCGGGCGAAGCGGGCTACGCCGTCAACGGTTACCTGGATCTGGTCGGTTACCGCATCGTCGACGGCTTCGACATCGCGGAGCCCTCGGCGCTGGAGTTGCCCGATGCCTTGCTGCGCGCCATCAATGTCGCCGTGTTCGAGCCAGCGCCGGGCGGGCCGGACATGCAGGCACAAGCTGCGGCGGTACGCGCGCAGGTGCCGGCACAACACCAGGAGGCATTCGACGAACTGCTGCACGAGGCACGGCTGACCTACCGCCTGCGCGACGAACGCGGCGTCTACAGCGACATCTGGGCCTCGGGCCTGATGCGGCGCGCAGTGTTGGCTGCCGGTGGGCGGGTCGCCCAGCGCGGGCGAATCACCAGCCCCGCGCAGCTGCTCGAGGCCACGCTGGACGAGATGTGCGCGCTGGTGCTGGGCCAGGACGGCCCCGATGCCGCCGAGCTGGCCAGCCGTGCCTCCTACCGTGCGCGGTACACCGCCAAGGACGCTCCCGCCACGCTGGGGCCGGCGGCCCCGCCACCGCCCGACCTCTCGTCGCTGCCCCCTGCGGTGGGCCGGGTGATGCGCGCCCTGTTCGTGTCGCTCGACCACCTGTTCGGAAGTTCACGGGCGCAACACGCCGACGCCGTGCTGTACGGGCTGGCTGCGAGCAAGGGTGTGTACGAAGGTACGGCGCGGCGCGTCTCCAGCCCCTCGGCGTTCGACCGTATCGACAAGGGCGACGTGCTGGTGACCGAGTCGACCAGCGAAGCATTCAACATCCTCTTGCCATTGCTGGGCGCCATCGTCACCGACAACGGCGGGCTGCTGTCGCATGCGGCGATCGTGGCACGCGAGTACGGCATTCCCGGCGTGGTCGGCACACGCGAGGCGACCGTGCGCATCCGCGACGGGCAACGCATCCGGGTGGACGGCGACAACGGCGCAGTGACGGTGCTGCCATGACAACCACCCGCAAGAGCGCGGTTACGTTCGGCAACGCGCGTGACACCGCGTTATATGGCGCCAAGGCCGTGGGCCTGGGCGAGGCACGGCGCAAGGGCCTGCAGGTGCCGCCTGGCGTGGCCCTGTCGGCGGACCTGGTCGAGGCTGTTTCCGCCGGCGATGCGCGCGCCATCGCCCGGCTCGACAAGGCCATCTCCACGCTGGCACCGCCATTCGCCGTGCGCTCGTCGGCCGTGGATGAAGACGGTGCGCAGGCAAGTTTCGCCGGCCAGCACCTGACCGTGCTCAACGTGCACGCGCCCGGCGATGTGCCGGAAGCCGTGCGCGAAGTCTGGTGGTCGGCGAACTCCGACGCCGCCATCACCTATCGCCAGAAGGTCGGCCTGTTCGAGCGCCCGCGGGTCGGCGTCATCGTGCAGACGCTGCTCGACCCCGAGGTGGCGGGTGTCATGTTCACCGAGAACCCGGTCACCGGTGCCGACGAACGCGTCATCGAGGCGAGCTGGGGGCTGGGCGAGGCGGTGGTCTCGGGACTCGTCATTCCAGACCATGTACGGCTCGACCGCAGCGGCACGCTGATCGAGCACAAGGCGGGGCGTAAACATATCGCGGTGCGCGCATTGCCCAGCGGCGGCACCTTCGAGGAAGTGGTGCCGCCAGGGCGGGTCACCTCGTTGTGCCTGGACGAGCCTCAGCTGCTGGCGCTGAATGCGCTGGCGCTGCAGTGTGAAAAGGTCTACGGCCCGCGGCGCGACATCGAATGGGCGTTCCAGGAAGGCACCTTGTACCTGCTGCAGTGCCGCGCGGTGACGACCGGCAGCAAGGCGCGCAGCGAAGCGGCAGCGCCCGCGCGCGATGCGACCACCGCCTTGCAACGCGTCGGCCTGTTCGCCGACATGGACCGCCGCCAGGCCGAGCAGATCGCACGGTTGCTCAAGGAGCGGCGTTTCGCCCAGGGCGAGACCGTCATCGTCGAAGGATCGGGCGGCGCCGCGGTATACCTGATCGCGTCCGGCGAAGCAACGGTCTCGCACAAGGGCGCGGCGATCGCCACTCTCGGCCCGGGCGAACACTTCGGCGAGATCGCCCTGATCGACGGCGGCACACGATCGGCGACGGTCACCGCCGCCACCGACCTGGTCTGCTACGGACTCACGTTCTGGGAATTTCGCCCGCTGGTCGAGCGCAACGGCACCATTGCCTGGAAGCTGCTGCAGGCGCTGGCCCGGCGGCTGCGGGCGGCGGAACAGACCTGAGCCCATTGCGCGGGCGACCCGCGCAATGGGGTGGCACGCCGTATTCGCAGGCCCGTCAACGGGTTCTGGCCCCAACAACCAGAAGGATTCAACATGGAACTGCTCGAGAGCTTCTTCAACATCATCGGCTACCTCACCTTGGCTTGGGC
>CAZADK010000309.1:2043-5665 GCA_964483855.1 uncultured Rhodoferax sp. | reverse complement strand
TTCGCGCTGGCCGGGTTGGCGCGCGGCGAGGGTCCCGTGATGCAGATGGCCGTGATGGGCCTGATCTACCACGCCGACAAGGTGAAACCGGCGCCGACGTCCTGGAAGGACGTGCTCGACCCGAAGTTCCGCAACCACCTCGTGCTGACCGACTTCGGCAACAGCTACGGACTGTTGTCGTTCCTGATGTTCAACCGCGTCATGGGCGGTGACCTGGACAACGTCCAGCCCGGTTTCGACGCGATCAAGACCGTGCTCAAGGACGCTACGGTGATCAAGGCCAGCCCCGACATCCAGAACAACTTTGCCCAGAACGACGCCTGGCTGGCCCCGTACGCGCAGGACTACGCCTTCGCGCTGCGCAAGGCCGGGTTTCCGGCCCGCTTCGTGGCACCGATCGAGGGCGTGCCCGGGTCCCTGATCACAGCCAACGTGGTCGCCGGGCGCCCCAACACCGCCCTGGCCATCAAGTTCGTCGAGGCCAGCCTGCGGGCCGAGGCGCAGGCCATGTGGGCCCAGGACCTGCGCTACTCGCCGGTCAACCGCACCACACAGCTCAGCCCGGAAGTGGCCGCCGACGTGGTGTACGGCGAGGACGCAGTCAAAAAGCTGGTGGTGTTCGACCCCATCAAGATCGGCGAGAAGCGCCAGTCCTGGGTCGACCAGTGGAACCGGCTGATAGCCACTTCCAAGTGACGCGGGTTTCGGCGCCAGCCAGCCATGGGGCGGTGGCCGCCGATGGGGTTATTCAACGATCGCTGCGGCACCCGGGCTGGCCGGCCGCCCCCCTCGAGCGCGGATTTGGCACGGCACGCGGTGTGAAGGTAGCCGGGTGAGCCGGTCCGACCGTACCGAAGCTGCCCTGCTCGCGGCGCCCGGGGTGCTGGTGCTCGGAGCGGTGTTCGTGCTGCCGATCGCCGCGGTGCTGGCGTATGGCTTTTTCCGCGACGGTGTTCCCAGCCTGGCCGCTCTGGACTGGACTTCCTGGTCGCGGCTGTTCGCCGACGACTATTACCTTGGCCTGGCCACCCGCACGCTGCGACTCGGCCTGGTTGTCACGCTGGCCGCGCTGCTGATCGGTTACCCGCTGGCGATCGCGATCGACGCCGCGCCCCGACGCTGGCGTACCTGGCTGGTGCTCGCGCTGCTGCTGCCGCTGATGACCAGCGTGGTCGTGCGCAGTTTCGGCTGGCTGGTGATCCTCGGGCGCAACGGGCCGATCGTGCAGTGGCTGCGCGAGCTCGACCTGGTCGACCGCCGGTTCCAGCTTGCCTACACCGAGACCGGCATCGCCATCGCGATGGTGCAGGTGTTGCTGCCCTACATGGTGCTGACGCTGCTCGGCGTGATCGGGCAGATCGACCGGCGTCTGCTCGAGGCGGCGCGCGCCATGGGCGCCGGCTGGTGGACCGCGCTGGCGCGTGTGACGCTGCCCCTGAGCTGGCCGGGTGTCGTTGGCGGCAGCGTGCTGGTATTTGCGGTGACGGTGGGTTCGTTCATCACGCCGGTGCTGATCGGCGGCCTGAAGCTGCCCGTGCTGGCCAGCGGCATCTATGCCAGCGCCATCAGCGAGAACGACTGGCCGATGGCGGCGGTGCAATCGGTGGCACTGTTCGCGGTGGTGCTGATTGTGTTGTTGCCCTATGCGCTGGTGACGCGGCCAGCCCGTGGCGGGGTGGCGCGGTGATCGGCGAGCGGCCGTTCGCCGCCACCGTCGCCATGTTGCTGTTGCTGCTGCTGGTTGGCGTGTTCCTGCTCGCTCCGCTGGCCGTGGTGGCGGCGGCGTCGCTGTCGGCCGGTGGCTTTCTGGTGTTCCCGCCGCAGGGCCTGAGCCTGCGCTGGTATGCGGACGTCTGGGGCGACCCGCGTTATGTGCAGGCGGCGTGGACCAGTCTGGGGCTGGCGTTGATCACGGTTGCCATCGCGGTGCCCCTGGGGACCGCCGCCGCGCTGTCGTTGCGCCGGCCCGGCGCACTGCCGCTGCGCGGCCTGTGGGAGTTCCTGTTTTTGTCGCCGCTGGTGCTGCCGGCGGTGGTGCTGGCCATCGGCCTGCTGATCCTGGCGTCCAACCTGGCTGGCGGCCCCTCGAAGGCTGCGCTGGTCGCCGGACATGTGGTGATCGCGCTGCCGTACGTGGTGCGCACCGTGACGGCGGTGCTGGCCGGCGTCGACCCGGCCACCGATGATGCGGCGCGGGTGATGGGTGCCTCGGCATGGCAGCGCTTGTCCATGGTCACCTTGCCGCAGGCCAAGGCGGGTATTGCAGCCGGCGCCGTGCTGGCCTTCATCGTCTCGTTCGACGACGCCGTGCTGGTGTTGTTCCTGCGCGCGCCGACGCTGGAGACCATTCCGCTGCGGATCTACGCCGGCCTGGAGTTCAGCCCCGATCCGGGCGTGGCGGCGGTGTCGACCTGCCTGATCCTGCTGGCGGCGGTGGCGGTGGGCGTGACGGATCGACTTCTTGGCGGAAAACAGGTGGTGGGCTGATGGCGGCGGTGTCGATGACGGGTATCGTCAAGAAATTCGGTGCGGTGACCGCGGTCGACGGTGTCGATCTGGAGGTTGCGGACGGCCGCTTCGTGGCCCTGCTGGGCCCCTCCGGTTGCGGCAAGACCACCTTGCTGCGCATGCTCAGCGGTTTGGAGGCACCGAGCCAGGGCAGGGTGCGGATCGGCGGCAAGGATGTCACGGCGCTGCCGCCCGAACGTCGCAATGTCGGCTTCATGTTCCAGTCCTACGCGCTGTTCCCGCACATGACGGTGGCCGCGAACCTGCGCTTTCCGTTGCGCATGCGCCGCGGCTTGTCGCGCTCGCAGGAAGATGCACGCATCGCGCGCGCGCTGGCCCTGGTGCGCCTGCCCGATGTCGGCCAGCGCAAGCCGCAGCAGCTGTCCGGCGGGCAGCAGCAGCGCGTGGCACTGGCGCGCGCCCTGATCGACGAGCCCGACGTGCTGCTGCTCGACGAGCCGCTGTCCAACCTGGATGCGCGGCTGCGCGATGAGATGCAGCTGGAGCTGGTCGAACTGCGGCGCCAGGTGCCGATCACCACCATCATGGTCACGCACGACCAGCATGAAGGGCTGGCGCTGGCCGACGATATCGTGGTCATGCGCGCCGGCCGGATCGAGCAGCAGGGCACACCCGAGTCGGTTTACGCGTCGCCCGCCACGCCCTTCGTGGCGGACTTTCTTGGCGCGGCCAATCTCGTGCCGGTGTCGGTCGAGGGCGGACTGGCGCGTTGGCCCGACGGCCTCACGACACCGGTGGATGGCGCGCCGGGACAACACACGCTGATGCTGCGCCAGGAAGACATCGCCATCGTGCAGCCGGGTGCACCGGCCGAGGTCGAGCTCACGGCGCGTATCGTCGCGGCGGCGTTCAGGGGCTCCAGCTTGCAACTGTCGGTCGAGGCCGGTGGCGCGCGCCTGCGTTTTGGCGCGCCGGTGCAAGGCGGGTATGGGGTCGGTGCGCAGGTGCGTATCGGCTGGGTCCGCGCCGCGGCGCGGCTTCTTTGAATTTGGATGTGACTTTCATGGTCCAGCGCAGAACCCCTTTCTACAGCCAGGCCCTCGCGCTCGGGGCGCGGACCCAGCCGATACGCACCTGCGCACCGACCCCATAC
>CAZADK010000309.1:0-2033 GCA_964483855.1 uncultured Rhodoferax sp. | reverse complement strand
GGCCCGGTGCTACACGACCGTGCCCGATGAACACCGCAATACGCGCACGTTTGTCGGGCTCCAGGACCTCGGCACCATGGGCAAGATGGACATCCGGGGCCCGGATGCCGAGGCGCTGGTGAACCATGTGATCGTCAACGATGCCTCGAGCATGCAGGTCGGCCAGGCGCGTTACTCGACGGTGTGCCGGGACGATGGCGGCATTCTGGACGACCTGACGGTGTTCCGGCTTGGCGAGGCCCATTTCATGCTGGTGACCGGGTCGCGCAACCGCTGGAAGATGCGCGCCTGGCTCACGCACCATGCGCAAGGTCGCAAGGCTTACCTGACCGACATGACTCCGGCAATGGCGTTCCCGACCATTCAGGGACCGCGCTCGCGCGAACTGCTGCAGGCGGTGGTGCAGGATGCCGACCTGCAGGGCCTCAAGCGCTGGACATTCACCCGGGGTCGCATCGGCGAGACTGACGTCTTGGTGTCGCGCACCGGCGTGACGGGTGAACTTGGCTTTGAACTGTTTGTTCCGGCGGACGAGGCCGCCGACGTCTGGGACACGCTGTTTCGCGTGGGGCAGGACTTCCATCTCCAGCCCTACGGCGTGCAGGCCATGTTCACGCTCGGTCTGGAGAAGGCTTATCCGGCGCATGGCGTCGATATGGACGAGCACCGCACCCCGTTCCATGTCGGGCTGGATCGCTGGATCCGCTTCGACAAGGGTGACTTCGTCGGTCGCGATGCATTGCTGCGCGTGCGCGATGCCGGCGTTGCGCAGCGCTGGGTCGGCCTGGTTCTGGAGGGCGACACACCTGCCGCGATCGACGCCCCGGTTTTTTCGGGTGCCGAGACGGTGGGTTTCGTGACCTACAGCGACCACGGCTATTCGCTCGGCCGGGTGCTCGCCACCGCCTACGTGGCGTCCGAACTGGCCGTGGAAGACACCAGCCTTTCCGTCGAGGTGGCCGGCCGACGCGTGGTGGCAACCGTCACCCGAAAACCGTTCTACGACCCCGAGGGGATCAGGGTGCGCGCGTGACACTACCTGGCATCGGCGATATCCGCCCTGCCACCACTGCCCAGCGCGGAATCCGCCTGCGCTGCATCATCTCGGGCCAGAAGCCGCACCAGCACATTGGTGTCAACGGCGAGCATGGCGGCGCAACATGGGTTCGCGCAGGCCCTGCTTGAGTCCGCGCAGCGTCTTGGGCGGGGTTATCGTTGGTTGCCCTGCGCAAACAAGGCGTCGCGGATCTCTTGGGTGTCGTGCCGTGCCGTGCCGGAGGCTGAACAAAATAGATAGTGCGGCCGTTTACCTCAACCCACTCCAACATCGCGCCGGGGCCGACGCCCAACGCTTGGCGCATTGCCGCTGGAACTGACACCTGACCTTGGGATACTATTTTCGACGGTGATTGCATGGACGGAAAATGGCGTCCATTACCAAGGTAATGTAAAGCGCTGCAAGAGCGCGCGGGATTGGTCAATCGCCACGTCTCAATCCCTTTGAATTCAGGGCATCTGGTATCTCTCAAAGGTCGCAAGCTCCAAAATCACGATCAAGGGTCTTAATCCCTTTGAATTCAGGGCATCTGGTATCTCGCAGGCAGCGGCAAGACCTCCCTGCTGTATGAGCGTCTTAATCCCTTTGAATTCAGGGCATCTGGTATCTCGTAAGCGCCGATAAGCGTTCTACGACGGACGCGCGTCTTAATCCCTTTGAATTCAGGGCATCTGGTATCTCCAGTGCGCAAGTGTTCAAGGAATTGCACGCCGAGTCTTAATCCCTTTGAATTCAGGGCATCTGGTATCTCACTACGGGCCGATGCGGAGCGGCTGGAATGGATGTCTTAATCCCTTTGAATTCAGGGCATCTGGTATCTCACATGGGCCTTACCCTGGTGCGCGAAACAACCGTCTTAATCCCTTTGAATTCAGGGCATCTGGTATCTCCGGCAAGGCAGCAGCTGAGCGCAGGGCAATCGTCTTAATCCCTTTGAATTCAGGGCATCTGGTATCTCCCCGGTGGGCACTTCGGT
>CAZADK010000308.1:4353-5669 GCA_964483855.1 uncultured Rhodoferax sp. | reverse complement strand
GCAAGCGGCGGAACGCATCGCGCCGATCTCCATATGCATCCATGTCATGGCTCCACGTACTATTGGAAGGGTTGATTCTGCTCCTTAAATGCGCCCAAAGTGCGCTGGCTACGAGAATCGGCGCGGGCAAATCCTTTGGGCGGCACCCTCAAACACCATGATTCCGACCGCCATCAAAGTTTGTTGCCAAGTGTTGTTTCAGTCTACGCGGCAACGCAAAGAAGAAAGTCGTCCCTCGCCCTGGCTCCGATTCGACCCAGATACGCCCGCCGTGGTGCTCCACAATCTTTTTGCACAAGGCCAAGCCAATGCCGGTGCCGGCGTATTCTTCGCGCGTATGCAGGCGCTTGAACAGTTCAAAGATGCGCTTGAAATATTTCGGCTCAATGCCAATGCCCTGATCTGCCACGCTCAAGACCCATTCGTCACCCTGTTGGCGCGCGCCCACATGCACCACCGCCGGCGTGTCGCCCCGGAACTTGATGGCGTTTGCAATCAAGTTTTGGAGTAACTGCGTGATCAGAATGCCTTGCGCGTTTATGTTGGGCAGCGGGTCGTGGGTAATCTGCGCGTTGCTGTCAGCGATGGCCATCTCCAGGTTGGCGATGGCTGCAGCCAGGGCGGATTGCATCGAGATATCGGTAGCCTGGTTCGATTTGCTGCCAATCCGGGAAAAGGCAAGCAGGTCGTCAATGAGAGCTTGCATGCGCGTCGCACCACTGACTGCGTGGGCAATGAACGTGTCAGCCCGCGCATCGAGCTGGCCTTTGTAACGTTTTTGCAGCAACTGAACGCAGCTGGCGACCGAGCGCAGCGGCTCCTGCAGGTCGTGCGACGCAGCGTAGGCGAACTGCTCCAGGTCGGCATTGGAGCGTGCCAGGTCTATGTTGACGGTCTCCGTTTTTTCCTTGGCGACAATGAGGGAATCCTCAGCCAGCTTGCGCGCGGTGATGTCCTGCGACGTGCCGATCAGGCTCGCGGGTTGCCGCGCCTCGTCGTACGTCAGTTCGCCGCGGGTTTCGATCCAGCGGACGCTGCCGTCGGGCAAGACAACTCGGAAATCTTGATGGAGGGCACGGCGTTCGGCGATCGTCTGCGCCAGGTCGCGGCCGATAAACTCACGGTCTCGCGGATGGATCATGGCGATAAACTGCTCGAGGGTCATTATCCCGAGGGCCGGATCGCGGGCAAATAGTCGGAACATTTGCGCGGACCAATAGCCCGTTTTATCGGCCAGCTTAAGTTCCCAACTGCCGATTTTCGCGCGCTGTTGCGCGGCGGCCAAGCTCGCCTCGCTCGCACTCAGCGCCGCCGCG
>CAZADK010000308.1:0-4343 GCA_964483855.1 uncultured Rhodoferax sp. | reverse complement strand
CGCCGCGGTCGCCTTTCGCTCGGTGATGTCGCGCACGATAACGGTAAAAAGCTTTTGGTTGCCCACATCCACTTGGGAAATAGAAGCCTCAATCGGGAATTCCTCGCCGTTGGCGCGTAGCGCGATGAGCTGGCCCAGCGCCCCCATCGCCCTGCTGGTGTTGACCATTTTGCCGAAATGGCTGATGTGTTGACTGTGTTCTGCACGGAATTGTGCCGGTATGAGGCGATCCAGCGGCTGGCCCTTCATGTCGTCAGCGGCACGACCAAACATTTTTTCGGCCGCAGAATTGAACAGAACGATTTGGTGGGCGCTGTTCACACTGACAATTGCATCCATGGCCGATTCAAGCACCCCGGTCAAGCGGCTTTCGCTATCGCTCAGCACCCTCTGCGCTAATTCGCGTTCCAGTATTTCGGCTTGCAAATTGGCATTGAGTTGCTGCAAGGATGCAGTACGTTCAGCCACCGTTTGCTCCAACCGCTGGTTCAGGTCAACAAGCTCAGCCTGAACCCGGCCCTTGGCGGTATCGGCCGTATAGAGTTCGCGCGCCACGCGTTGCCCAATGAGCACCGACAGCACCATGCCGAGCACAACGCCTACTGCGAGGCCAAAGCGTGGGTCAAACCATTGCCATTGCAATCCCAACCAAATCAGCACGCTGAGACCGCCTAGCGCCAAAGGAATGGTCAGCGTGAGGGCGCGCGCCGATGCACCGCCCAAGGTCGCCCTCAAGATGAGGTCGTTTGCGCTGTGGGTGGGGCGTGCTACCAGAACCCCCAAGCTGAGCAACACCAACAATATAGCCGTATGAACGGCCAGCGAAGTAAATGCCGCCGCGTCGTACATCGATTCAACGCCAAAAAGATAGCCATTGATGCCCAGCGCACCAATAAGCAAAGCGCCAGTGGCCAATTTACGGGTGATTGCAGGACGCGTGATCATGCAGAGCGTTGCCAGTGCCAGCATCCCCAAGGCGATGGCCGTGACGGGAGACATACGACCGGGCTGAGACGTTTTGGTGGCGCGCGTGTCATCCAGAAACAGCCATTGGTCTATGCCCCAATCGGACGACAGCAGGTACTGCAGCAAGGTGAGCCCCGTGGTGATTACCGCCAAGCTGGCCAAACCACGCAGCCACCATAGGCGCGGCGTTGATATGTCCCGTCCATTGAGCAGCCACAAAACGGAACCCAAGAGCATGAAGCACAAGGCCGTGTTGGGTTTCATGGAAACCATGTTGGGCAACACGCTTTTTAGTGCGGCAATATTCAACCACCATCCCACCAGCACAGCAGCGCATCCCAACGCCGCGACAAGGGCAGCAACGCGTGAAAACAGCACAAAACGCGCAGAAAAATCCGGCGTCGTGGGCAACGGTTTGGGCAAATTCATTCGTTTTCCAGTGGTGTCCCAGAGCTCTTCAAATGGAGATTGAGCTGATATTCGACTCGGAATCTGGGTCTGAAACCGGTGAGTGCGGGTGTGGCGCACACATTTAGTTTATCGGGATTGTTTCAAACTTGGCCTTGCCGTCACACAGTTCAGATTTTCTCGAATACCACGCTGAATCCACGCAACGGCCATTGCTGCCAATTCGTTTCTCAAGTCAGCGAATGTCGGCCCTACAGGCAAGGCCAGCCGATCCGCAGTGGCTATTCATTGCGGCTTCGGTGTCAGAACCTGCTCGGCTACCTGGATTCAGCTAGCCGTCCCGAGTGACCGCAACGCAGCATTGTTGACCACCATTGGCCGGCCACCGATTTTTCGCTGCGACCGACTGGACGTGGCAGAAAGGAGTCATAGCTTTCGCTGGGTGTGCCACGAAGTGACGTCGACGACCGGTGGCTTCCTGGCGTCTCGTTGGTATTTGGCGCGGTTGGCAGGAGTGCAGGGTCAACAGCCGTTCGCGCCGGGCTTTACCCGTCGGGCCTGAGATGTGTTTTCGGAGTGGTTGGTTCGGCGAGCTTTCGGATGTCGAAAAAAGTTACATTGCGCACGCCGAAACCTCGTGGTCGGACCCGTCGTGAGCGCACGTCACGCGGATCGGACAGAGTTACTGACGCATGACCCTGCTTTTTTCGGGAGCAGGGCGAGACGCCACAGCGTGCGCACTGCGAGTTGTGCCTGTGGGTGACGATTCCCTTGTGCGCCCGTCGTGCAAGTGTCAATCGGAAGCGGTCCACCAGTCGTGAGAGACAGCGACCTCGTCCGTGCTCGGCGTTTTGCAACAACGCTATTACCCGGTCGCCAACTGCGGCTACGGAACCGTCGGAGGCTGTAGTCGCCCTGTGGGCGGCGCTGCAGACAGTTCGCAACTGCTACTGAGGTTCAGTGCCGCGTGGCAACTGCCTGTGAAGTACGGCGGCGCGTCAAGCCAGCGACTAACAGGCCAAGCGCCACGAGAGCCAGACTGCCCGGCTCGGGCACGCTGTTCCTGAACCCGAGTTGCAGGCTTGCCACCCGCTGCAGGAGCACCGCATCACGGGCCGAGAGGCCAAGCTCGGCCGCCGCAATCTCGCCGGTGCCGAACATCGCCGGGTCCAGGCCGGTGATCGAGCCGAACGAAGTCAGCGCGCTCAGGTAGGAGCCGGCCACGCTGGCATGGGTGCCGTCATTGAACCAGAGGTCGATGAGGGCGTCGGTCAGTGCATCGGTTGCGTACATGTTGCGGGTGGCCAAGCCGGCCTGCACGGCAGTCAGGAAAGCCTGTCCCACGGGAATGATGCCCGTGATGCCTGAGGTGCCATCATCGTCTGCAAAATTGGCGACGTTCGTCATGCCGGTGCTCATGTCGGTGGTCATCGCCTCGAGCGTGCTGAAGTAGCTCGGCGCAGGCGCGCCGGAGTAGGTGGCATTGCCGGTGGCTGGGTCGATGGTGGTTGCGCCCGGCGCGTTGATCAGGTTGGGGCGGGCCCAACGGCGTACCGCTGGGTTCCAACTACCCGGCCCTTTGGTATGCCCTTGTGAAGCCTCCACCGTGCAACACGTTGAGGCCGGCCATATGATCGGAGAACGGCGATAGTAGACCTTCAATGGCGACAGCGACCTCCGCAGGTGACCCATATTTCCTGAGTGGGACATCCACCTGTGGCGCCAGTAAGAAGAATGGTTCCCGGCTCGAATTCCATGGCAGGCTCCTGAGAAGTTTGTTGGCGTGTCAGCGCAAGGATGAATCTCTGCGACCTGCCTTCACGCGAGGTAGAGGTTCTTGCGCCACTGCTTTGCAGTCGTGAATGTCGGATCGGCGCAGATCTTCAATGGCTTGAGCCTTGAACGGTAGCTGCATGACCGTGCTGAACGTCGCCTCCTCGGGGCGGCCGGACGATAGAACCTACTGATGGTGGTTTTCAGGGTTTGCACTCAAGAATATCAAGTCGCTCTTGAACGTTCGACCTCGCCCTTTGTCTGTTACTTTCAAGTCGAACATTGCCGTGTAGAACGTGAGCATTCTTTGCATGTCGGTCACATACAGTCCAACGTGCGACAGCATGGGCGGGCGATGTGTGCTCATTTGGCGTGTCCGGAAGCAAGGGTGGTGAGCGATGCAAGAGGCGCCGTTCTCGCCGCCTACGGCGGCAGCCCCAGCCCGCTGGCCACGGCGATGAGGCGGTCGCGCCCGGCGATGAAACGCGGATCGGGCGCGACCCAGTAGTCGCGAATCCAAGCCTGGTTGAATTTCGGATGGCGCGCCAGCGTCTCTGCAAGCAGCCCCGCGGCCTCGGCGCTCCGGCCCTGCTCGGCCACCGCCACAGCCAGTACCACCCCATAGAACGGCACGCGCGGATTCGCCAGCACCGATTGGCGCAGTGACTGTTCAGCGTCGGCATGGCGGCCCAGCTGGAGCTGATTGAAGCCACTCAAGCCCTGCCACACCGACACGCGCGAGTCGCGTGGGCTGATGCGCATCGCGCGCGCGCAGGCGGAGATGCCCTCATCGAAGCGCCCCAGGCGCAGCAGCGCCGAGCAGCGGTGGTGGTGCGAGGTCGGCTCGTTCGGAAACTGCGCAGCGAGTTGGTCGCCGATGACCAGCAGCCCTGGATAGTCGCGGTGCAGATGGGCCACGCTGGCATGCGCCAGCCGCGTGATGAGCATGTCGGGGGCGATCAGATCGAGCTGCGCCAGCGCCTGTTCGGCACGTGCGATCGCTGCCTCGCGGTCGTCCGTCCAGTCCCATAACACCAGGTTGGCATTGGCCAGGGTGACGCCGGCCAGTCCACGCCGGGAACTCGGATCGAGGCGCACCGCCTCTTCGAACAACCGGAGCGAACGCTCCCAGCCCTCGCGTGACACGCTGCGCAGCAGTTCGGCGATGCCCTGCATCGCGAGGTCGTCCGCGCGCA
>CAZADK010000307.1:0-5673 GCA_964483855.1 uncultured Rhodoferax sp. | reverse complement strand
GCCGGACACCGTGTGCGCCGCAGCCTGGCCAAGCATGCGCGATCAGGTCAACGCGGCGCGGCCAGGGCTCGCGCAATGGGCCCGCTGGCAGCAGAAAACCATTGCCGATGCCTCGCTCGTCGAACACGCAGATCTCGACGTCACGGTGCAGCGCCCGGTGTTGCAGGCCATCGTCGCAGATCAGCAGGTCCAGATCGGGATGTGCGTGAAGCAAGGCGTTGGCGGCCGCTACACGGGATGGCGCCACTGCCACGGGTACACCGGTGCGGCGCTGGATCAAAAGCGGTGCGTCTCCGACCTCCTGCGGCGACGAGGCCGGCGTCACCAGGCGGCAGTCGCGGTCGTGGCGGCCGTAACCGCGCGAAACCACGCCCGGGCGAAAGCCACGAGACCGCAAGTGATCGACCAGCGCGATCACGATCGGTGTCTTGCCGGCGCCGCCGGCCACCACGTTGCCGACCACGATCACCAGCACTGGCACCCGATGGACCTTGCGCAGACCCATCGAATACGCCCATTGACGCAGTTGCCAGGCCGCGCGATACAGGACCGACACAGGCCATAACAACCAGGCCAGCGCGCCGCGCCGGGTCCAGGCACCCTGCAGCGTCTGTCGCACCGCCATGCCCGCCACCGGGTTACCGGTTCGCCGCCTTGCCGGTGGGCTGGGTCGCGAAGGTGATCTGCGACAGGCCCGCGCGGCGCGAGGCCTCCATCACGGTGATCACGGCCTGGTGCTTGGCACTGGCATCGGCGTTGATGATGACCACGGTGTCCTTGCCGGACTTGGCGGCGGCCGCCAATGCACTGGCCAGCAGTTCGGTGCTGCGCCCGGCCAATGGAACGGAGTTCACCGCGTAGGCGCCTTCGCTGCTGACACTCACCAGCAGTTCCTTCGGATAGTCACGCAGGCTCTCGGTATCGGCCACCGGCAACTGGAGCTGGATTTCGGTGAACTTGCTGTAGGTCGTGGTCAACATCAGGAAGATTAGCACCACCAGCAATATGTCGATGAACGGGATCAGGTTGATCTCGGGCTCGTCCCGGGAAGCGGTGCGGAAGTTCATGCCAACTTGCGCAAGCTGTTCAGGTGCCGCGCCAGCCGGTCCGCCGACACCTCCAGTGTCAGCAGATAGGCGTCGACCGTGGCACGGAAATAACGCCAGAAGATCAGCGCTGGAATCGCGATGATCAGGCCGAATGCCGTGTTGTAAAGTGCAACCGAGATACCGTGCGCCAGCTGGGCCGGATTGCCGCCCGGGGCGCCAACCGTCGGGCCTTGCGAACCGAAGATCTCGATCATGCCCACCACGGTGCCGAACAGACCCATCAATGGCGCCGCCGAGGCGATCGTGGCCAGCGCGCTGAGGTAGCGTTCGAGCCGGTGAGCGACCAGGCGGCCCGTGCCTTCCATGATGGCGCGCAAGTCGGCGTCACTGCAGCGCGGGTTTGCGTTCAGTGCCCTGAAGCCGCTGGCGAGCACTTCGCCCAAGGCCGAGTTGCGCTCGAGCTGTGCCACCATGTCGGTTGATGGCAGGCCGTTGCGCGATACCGACAACACCTCGTCGAGCAGCTTCGGTGGCGCAACCTTGGCCGTCTTGAGACTTACGAACCGTTCGATGATCAGCGCCAACGCCAGGATGGAGAAGGCGACCAAGGGCCAGATCGGCCAGCCTGCGGCTTGTATGATGGAAAACAAAGGATGAAACCCCGCGCTGATGGTGAGCGCGCCAATTATGGCGCACAGGGTCACGGTGGCTCGAAAACCAAACGGCGATGCGGTCTGCGGGTTGAGGCCGGTTCACCCACAGATATTGTGGATAACTTTGTGCAAAACCGGGTTGAAAACCCGCCATGTGACGCTTTCATGCGGCTCCGGCTTGATGTGCTTATTGGGATGGCAGCGAAAAATCAAATGAAATCAATAGCTTGTGTCATGAAACCGCGGCTTGCCACGGTATCGGGTCTGCGCTGCGCGTTGGAACGCCACTTGTGGAGTAGTCACGCGGCGCAGACCGCTTGGCAGCCTGGCCGCGGGGCATTGGGTCATGGCTGATACCGCCGTGCGGGTCTGGTCGGTTGGGGATCTTTGTCACGCGGTGGCCGATGCCCTGAGCGCGCGCTTCAACCCGGTTGCGGTGCGCGGTGAGGTCTCGGGTTTTGCGCGCGCGCCAAGCGGCCATTGCTATTTTTCGCTCAAGGACGCGGCAGGCCAGCTGCGTTGTGCGATGTTCAAGCGCGCGGCTGGCCTGCTCGAATTTGCACCCCGCGACGGTGATCTGGTCGAAGTACGTGGGCGTCTGGGGGTGTACGAGCCTCGCGGCGACCTGCAACTGATTGTCGAGTCGATGCGCCAGGCAGGCGCCGGCGCCTTGTTCGAGGAGTTCCTTCGCCGCAAGGCCCGGCTGCAAGCCGAGGGCTTGTTCGAGGCGCAGCGCAAACGAGCGTTGCCGGCGGTACCGCGCGCCATCGGTGTCGTGACGTCGCTGGGAGCCGCTGCCTGGCACGATGTCGTGGCGGCGTTGCGGCGCCGTTTGCCGCACGTGCCGGTACTGCTTGCGCCCGCATCGGTGCAAGGCCCGGCTGCGCCGGCGCAACTGGTGCAGGCGCTGGAGAACCTGTACCAGCGGGTCGCCGATGCGGAATCGCCGGGTGCGCGCCTGCTCGCACCCGATGTGATCCTGCTGGTGCGCGGCGGCGGGTCGATGGAAGACCTGTGGGCCTTCAATGACGAGTCGCTGGCACGCGCCATCGTGCGCAGCCCGGTCCCGGTCGTGTGTGGTGTCGGCCACGAGACCGACTTCACGATCGCCGACTTCGTTGCCGACCTGCGCGCGCCGACGCCCACCGCCGCAGCCGAACTGGTGGCGCCGCCGCGCGAGGTCTGGCTCGGTGCGCTCGAACTGCTGCTTGACCGGCTGCAAAATGCAGTGATCCGGCGCCTGGACGCGGAGTCCCAGCGGCTGGACAAGGCGGCTGCCCGGTTGGGCCGGCCGTCGAGCCTGGCAGCGGGTCAACGCGTGACATTGGTTTCTTGTGCCAGACGCCTGCGCCTGGCCGCCCGGTCGGTGTTGCAGCGCCAGCAAAGGGACTGGCAGGATCTGGCAGGGCAACTGCCGGCGGCTCGCCAGCGCGCCTTGGAACGCGTCGGTCAGCGGCTCGAGCGCAGTGCCTTGCGGCTGGGGCTGCTCGACCCCGCTCTGGTATTGCAGCGGGGATACGCCTGGATCACCGATGGACACGGCCGGGCGGTGACCAGTCCGGCGCAGGTGCAGGTCGATGACGCGTTGCGCGCGACGGTGGCGCACGGCCGCATCGATTTGCGCGTCATCGAGCCGCTCGCCAAACAGAAATAGGCAAACTTCCTACAATCGCAGCTTTCGTACAACCATTTCAAGAGGACATCATGGAACACACCCTGCCGCAACTCCCGTACGCCATCGATGCGTTGGCGCCGCACTATTCGCGTGAAACCTTCGAGTTCCACCACGGCAAGCATCACAACGCCTATGTCGTCAACTTGAACAATCTGCAAAAGGGCACCGAGTTCGAGAGCATGGAGCTTGAGGACATCGTCAAGAAGTCCAGCGGCGGCATCTACAACAACTCGGCGCAGATCTGGAACCACACCTTCTTCTGGAACTGCATGAAGCCCGCCGGCGGCGGCGAGCCCAGCGGCGCGCTGGCCACCGCGATCAACGCGAAGTGGGGCAGTCATGCCGCATTCAAGGAGGCCTTCGTCAAGTCGGCGGTCGGTAACTTCGGTTCTGGCTGGACCTGGCTGGTCAAGAAGGCCGACGGAACGGTGGACATCGTCAACATGGGTGCAGCCGGCACGCCCCTGACCACCGGCGACAAGCCGCTGCTGACCGTGGACGTCTGGGAACATGCCTACTACATCGACTATCGCAATGCGCGTCCCAAGTTTGTCGAAACCTTCCTCGACAAACTCGTCAACTGGGAGTTTGCACAGAAGAACTTTGCCTGACCGGCCGTCAGCGCGATGATCCAGGGGCCGGCTGCACGCCGGCCTTTTTTTTAGAGCGCACCCAAGAAGCCAGGCTGGTACGAATGGAGCCGCCCCGGCGCACGGCATCAGCGGGTGGTGGCGAAGGGCTTCCCGGTTAGCCGATATCCAGCCTTGATCGCTCGTTTGGCAAACCAGCCCTGGTTCATTTCGAGCACAAAGCGCACCGGAGCCGCCGAGCAATGGGAGTCGGTGGTCTTGGGCCGCATATCGACCAGATTGATGATCGTGCCGTCGTCTGCGACGAACGCCGCCGTCAGTGGCAACAGGGTGTTCTTCATCCAGAAACATTGCTGCGCCGGCTCCTCGAACACGAACAACATGCCTTCATGCTGGGGCATTTCGGAGCGGAACATCAGGCCGATCTGGCGTTGTTCAGGCGTCAAGGCGACCTGGGCTTCGATCCGGTGCATACCGGCGCCAAGAGCGAGCCGGGACAGATTCAGTTGTGGCTGCTCCTGAGCCGTGGCTATCGTGGTCGCCAGCGCCAGCAGCAGGGCGCAGGAAAAGGATCGGAAGTACATCGGGGGCATTGTGCCGACAATTGACCCACATGCCATGAGCAACAACAAATGCCCGCGGGCGCGGGCATTTGTTGTTGCTCATGGACGGAGCGTGGAAACGCCCGCCTTGGATGCGAATCAGGACTTGGCAGGTTCCTTCTTGGCGTCTTTCTTGGCCGTCTTCTTCTCGGTCTTCTCGGCCTTGGCATCGGTCTTTTTCATGTCTTTCGTTGCCTTGGTGTCAGCCTTGACTGCGGCCTTCGGCCCTTCCTTGGCCGGGGCAGCAACCACAGCCGGTGCTGCAGGTGCAGCAGGGGTTGCAGCGGCAGCTGGTGCAGCCTTGGCCGGAGCAGCTGCAATGGCAGGGGTAGCTGGCTTGGCGGGGGTGGCGGTCTGTGCGAAGGCGCCGGCAGCGAACAGGCCAGCGATCAGGGTAGCGAGAACTTTGTTCATGACGAACTTTCCTAGAAATGAAGTGTTGACGGTTTCTTCCCCTGCGGGAAGCCCTTCTTTAACGGGCGGCGCCGGCAGGCGGTTGACAGCTTCGTGAAACTATTTTGTAGTTAAAATTCTGCGGTCCCCAGGCTGCACGCCCACAGCAGTGCCGGGCCTGTCACTAGCGGGCGAGCGCCGCCGCGATTAACCGAGACCACCATCCATGTACCAGCACATCAAGGTTCCTTCCACGGGCCAGAAAATTACCGTCAACGCCGACATGTCGCTCAATGTCCCGGATCAGCCGGTCATACCCTTCATCGAAGGAGACGGCACCGGCATGGACATCACGCCGGTGATGCTCAAGGTGGTCGATGCGGCGGTTGCCAAGGCTTACGGTGGCAAGCGCAAGATCCACTGGATGGAGGTCTATGCTGGTGAGAAGTCGACCCGCATCTATGGCCCGGACGTCTGGCTGCCCGAGGAAACCCTGCAGGCGGTCAAGGAATATGTGGTGTCCATCAAGGGTCCGCTGACGACGCCGGTCGGCGGCGGCATCCGCTCGCTGAACGTGGCGTTGCGCCAGGAGCTCGACCTGTACGTCTGCCTGCGGCCGATCCAGTACTTCAAGGGTGTGCCGACCCCGGTGAAGGAGCCCGAGAAGACCCACATGGTGATCTTCCGCGAGAACTCGGAAGACATCTACGC
>CAZADK010000306.1:0-5691 GCA_964483855.1 uncultured Rhodoferax sp. | reverse complement strand
CACTTCGCGCTCGATCTGCTCGAACAGGTTCTCCAGGCGCTCTTTCGGACTGGTCAGGCCGAGCACGGCCTGCTTGTTCTCGAGCTTGAGCGGAAGGTGGGCCGCGATCGTGTCGGCAAGACGGCCAGCGTCATCGATGCTGGAGATCGAGGTCAGGATCTCCGGCGGGATCTTCTTGTTCAGCTTGACGTACTGGTCGAACTGCTGCATGACGGCACGGCGCAGGGCCTCGATCTCGCTGGCGTTGCTGCGCTCGGAACCGGAGGCTTCGACGGCGACCTGCACCGGGGTCACGTTGGCCGTGAAATGCGACTCGCCCTCCTCGATCTTGTTCACGCTGGCCCGCTGCTGGCCCTCGACCAGCACCTTCACGGTGCCGTCGGGCAACTTGAGCATCTGCAGGATGGTCGAAATGCAGCCGACGTCGAACATGTCGCCGACCACCGGATCGTCCTTGGCCGCAGCCTTTTGCGCCACCAGCATGATGCGGCGCTCCGACTCCATGGCAGCCTCCAGCGCCTTGATGCTCTTGGGTCGACCGACGAACAGCGGAATAACCATGTGCGGAAAGACGACGACGTCGCGCAGTGGCAACAGCGGCAGGTCGATCGGCACGGCGATGAGCAAGGTGGATCCGGACATGAGAGGCCTTTTAGTGATTACCAAACCCAGATGGTTGGCTGGTAGTGGATTTCAACCCGCAAACCATGGTGAATTGTGCGCAGACAACAAAAACCGACGACTTCCGGCCGCAACCGCCATCAGATCGCACACGAAGATCGGACTCAGGCTTTTTTCGCGAGTTCCCGATACACGAGCAGAGGCGGCTTGTTCTCTTCGACCGAGGACTCGTCAACCACCACCTTCTCGACGTTGGCCGTGGTGGGCAGGTAGTACATGGTGTCGAGCAATGTCTGCTCCAGGATCGAGCGCAGGCCACGGGCACCGGTCTTGCGGGCCAGAGCCTTGCGCGCGATCGCCTTGAGCGCGGACGGGCGGATCTCGAGCTCAACGCCTTCCATCGACAACAGCTTGGCATATTGTTTGACGAGAGCGTTCTTGGGTTCGAGCAGGATCTGCACCAACGCATCCTCGCTGAGTTCGGCCAGCGTGGCCACAACGGGCAGCCGACCCACCAGTTCGGGTATCAGACCGAACTTGATCAGGTCTTCCGGTTCCGCGTCCTTGAAGAGTTCGGTGAGGCTGCGTTGCGCCTTGCTCTTGACCGCCGCACCGAAACCGATGCCCGAGGCCTCGGTGCGATTTTCGATGACCTTTTCCAGGCCCGAGAATGCCCCGCCGCAGATGAACAGGATGTTGGTGGTATCCACCTGCACGAAATCCTGGTTCGGATGCTTGCGGCCACCCTGCGGCGGCACACTGGCCATCGTGCCTTCTATCAGCTTGAGCAGCGCCTGTTGCACACCTTCGCCCGACACGTCTCGGGTGATCGACGGGTTGTCGGATTTGCGCGAGATCTTGTCGATCTCGTCGATGTAGACAATGCCGCGCTGGGCGCGTTCGACCTCGTAATTGCAACTTTGCAGCAGCTTGAGCACGATGTTCTCGACATCTTCGCCCACGTATCCTGCCTCGGTCAGTGTCGTCGCATCGGCCATCACGAACGGCACGTCTAGCATGCGTGCCAAGGTCTGCGCCAGCAGCGTCTTGCCCGATCCTGTCGGTCCGATCAGCAGGATGTTGCTTTTGGCAAGCTCCACGTCGTCCTTCTTGGACTTGTCCTTGTGGCGCAGTCGCTTGTAGTGGTTGTAGACCGCCACCGCCAGCGTGCGTTTGGCTGTTTCCTGGCCAATCACGTAGTTGTCGAGGTTGGCCTTGATCTCGGACGGCGCCGGCAGGTCGTTCTTGCTGTCCTTGGCCGTCGTGCTCGCAGGCAGTTCGTCGCGGATGATTTCGTTGCACAACTCGATACATTCGTCGCACACGAAAACCGACGGCCCGGCAATCAGCTTCTTGACCTCGTGCTGGCTCTTGCCGCAAAACGAGCAATACAGTGTCTTCTCGCCGGATGAGCCCTTTTTCTCGGCCATGAAATCAACGCCCTTTCGAATGCTGTTGCCATGATACCGAAAAGCCGGTACCCAGCGCCGCGCGCGCGCTCAGCGCCACGACGCGTTTGTGGACAACCGGCAACACCCGATCAAGACCGCTTGCTGATGACCTGGTCGACAACGCCATATTCCTTGGCTTCGTCGGCCGACATGTAATAGTCGCGCTCGGTATCGCGCGCGATACGCTCGAGTGGCTGCCCCGTGCGCTCGGCCAGGATCTTGTTGAGCTGCTCGCGGGTCTTGAGGATTTCGCGCGCCTGGATCTCGATCTCGGTCGCCTGGCCCTGGCTGCCGCCCGAGGGCTGGTGGATCATGACCTTGGAATTGGGCAGTGAAAACCGCTTGCCCTTGGCGCCGGCGGCCAACAGGAATGCGCCCATGCTGGCCGCAAAACCGACACACAGCGTCGAGACATCGGCCTTGATGAAGTTCATCGTATCGAAGATCGCCATGCCGGCCGACACCGAACCTCCGGGCGAGTTGAGGTAAAACGAGATGTCCTTGTCCGGGTTCTCGCTCTCGAGGAACAGCAGTTGCGCCACGACGAGATTGGCAGTCTGGTCGTTGACCGGGCCAACCAGGAAGATCACCCGCTCCTTGAGCAGGCGGGAATAGATGTCGTACGAACGCTCTCCGCGCCCGGACTGCTCGATCACCATGGGAACCATGCCCAGGCCCTGCGGCTGCAGGTTGTGGTCTTCAAATTTCATGTCGTCTCCATATCGAACACATGCAACCCCCGCGGTTGCCATCCAACAGTTGGGGGCGAACGCAGCAACTGCAAGCCCCAAGCACGATGGTCACGCGGCCGTCTCAAGCCTGACCCATCAGGTCGTCGAACGCGATTGCCTTTTCGGCGATCTTGGCCTGCGACAGGATGTACTCGGTGACGTTGTTCTCGATCACGATCGCTTCGACCTCGCCCATGCGCTTGGTGTCGCCGTAGTACCAGCGCACCACCTCGGCCGGCTTCTCGTAGCTGGCCGACAACTCGTCGATATGGGCTTTGATCTGCTGCGGCTTGGCCTGAAGACCATGGGTTCGAACCAGCTCGGCCACCACCAGCCCCAGGCGCACGCGGCGCTCGGCCTGCGGCTTGAAGATTTCCTCGGGGATGGGTGCCTTGTCGGCATCCTTGACACCACGCTGCTTGAGGTCGGCACGGGCATTTTCGATCAGGCGCTGCAACTCCGACTGCACGCTGGCGTTGGGCAAGTCGAGTTCCGCCACCGAAGCGAGCGCGTCGAGCGCAGCTTGTTTGTTGCGCGACAACAGCCGGAACTTCACCTCGCGCTCCAGGTTCTTCTGGATATCGGCGCGCAGCCCTTCCACGGTGGCATCCTCGATACCCAGCGACTTGGCTAGCGTCTCATTGACTTCAGGCAGGTGGGCGGCCTCGATTTTCTTGACCGAGACCAGGAAATCGGCAATCTTGCCGGCGACGTCCTTGCCATGGTATTCCGCGGGAAACGCCAGCTGGAACGTCTTGCTTTCGCCGACTTTCATTCCGGTGGTAGCGTCCTCGAACTCCTTGAGCATCTGGCCGTCGCCCAGGATTAACTGGAAATCGTCGGCCTTGCCGCCCTGAAACGGCTCGCCATCGATCTTGCCCTCGAAATCGACCGTGACCCGGTCGGTCAGCTGAGCCGCCGCTTCGTGCGGGCGCTGGGAGAATGTGCGACGCTGCTTGCGCAGGATGTCCAGTGTCTTGTCGATCGCCGATGCGCTCACCGCGCAGGAGAGCTTGTCGATCTCGGCCGCACCCAGGTCACCGAGCTTGACCTCGGGAAACACCTCGAAAACGGCATCGAAAGCCACCTCGCCTTCGGGCGCGCCCTCCTTCTCGGTGATACGCGGTTGGCCCGCCACCCGCAGCTTGGCCTGGTTGGCGGCACTCGAGAACGCCTCGCCAACCTTGTCGTTCATCACTTCGTAGTGCACCGAATAACCATAACGCTGGGCGACCACGGTCATCGGCACCTTGCCGGGACGGAAACCATCCATCTTGACCGTCTTGGCAAGCCGCTTCAAGCGGGATGCGACTTCCGACTGGATCGTCTTGACAGGCAAGGTCAGGGTGATCTTGCGTTCCAGCTTTTCAAGGGTTTCCACAGTAACAGCCATGTTGGTTCTCCAAATATGCGATGCCATGGGCGAGGTTGCGCCCGTCAAACCCATTTCCGGCGACCGTTACCCGGCCATGGATCCGTGCCCATGTCTCGCCAGGTCGGGATCGGTCCGGAACCGGGGTATTTCCTGGTGCGCGGGGGGGGACTCGAACCCCCACACCATTGCTGGCGTCAGGACCTAAACCTGGTGCGTCTACCAATTTCGCCACCCGCGCCTCAAAACAAATAGGGGTGGCCACTGGTGCCGCCCCTACAAAATCCGACAGCCCGCGATTTTAACCCGCGGCGGAGGCGCCCGGCCGCACCCGGTACCAGGCCGCGTACATGGCCGGCAAGGCGAGCAGGGTCAGCACGGTGGCAACGATCAGGCCGCCCATGATGGCAATGGCCATCGGCCCCCAGAACACCGAGCGCGACAGCGGGATCATCGCCAGCACCGCCGCCGCCGCGGTCAGCACGATCGGCCGCAGGCGCCGCACCGTGCTCTCGATGATGGCCTCCCAGGCCGGGATGCCGGCCGCCCGGTCCTGCTCGATCTGGTCGATCAGGATCACCGAATTGCGCTGGATCATGCCCATCAGCGCGATCACGCCCAGCAGTGCCACGAAGCCGAACGGGCGGTTGAACAACAGCAATGCACTGGCCACGCCGGCAATACCCATGGGGCCGGTCAGGAAAACCAGCAATGCCCGGCTGAAACTGTGCAACTGGAGCATCAGCAGCGTGAAGACGATGAACAACATGATCGGCACTCCGGCCAGGATCGATGTCGCACCCTTGCTGCTCTCCTCGACGGCGCCTGCCACCTCGATCCGGTAGCCGTTGGAGCCGTCGCGCGCCCATTGCGCCTCCAGCGCTCGCAGTTGCGGCAACAAGGCATTGGTCACCGTCGCACCCTGCAGACCCTCGACGATGTCGCCTTGCACCGTGATGGAGTAGTCGCGGTTCTCGCGCCACAACACGCCGGGCTCCCAGACCAGGCGCGGCTGCACCAGTTGCGCCATCGGAATGGACGCGCCCGAGGCGGTAGGCAGATAGGCGCTGGACAGGTCGGTCAGGTGCTCACGCTCGTCCAGCGGCTGGCGCAGCACGATGTCGATCGTCTTGTCGCCATCGCGAAACTCGCCGACACGGGTGCCGCTCAGGATCGTGCGCGAGGCCTGCGCGATGGCCTGGCTGGTCACACCCATGATGCGCGCCTTGGGCTGGTCCACTTCCAGCCGCAGCACCTTGACGAATTCGTTCCAGTTGTCGTTGACGCCGCGCATGTCGCTGTTCGCACGCAGCACGGACTTCACCGCGTCGGCATGGGCACGCAGCGCAATGGGCTCGGGGCCCATGACTCGGAATGCGGTGGTGTGTGCTCCATCGCTGGATCACGATCGGACTGATGTTTCAGGTAACGCGTCAGTGCGGCATGCTCCAGGGCCCACCCGGAGAGATTGAAACCGGGCTTGGAATCTACCTGTGCCATGGCCGCATCATTTGGA
>CAZADK010000305.1:0-5709 GCA_964483855.1 uncultured Rhodoferax sp. | reverse complement strand
GTTCGATCCGGGCACCGGCGAAACACGGGCGATGCGCACCTAGGAAGACGCCGCCGACTACCGCTATTTCCCGGATCCGGACCTGCCGCCGCTGCTGATCGCGCGCAGCTGGGTGGAAGCGGTGCGCGCCGAGTTGCCCGAGTTGCCGCACATGCTGCGCGCACGCCTGGCGAGCGAACACGGCTTGTCGGAATACGATGCGGCCATTCTCACGCAGAGCAAGTCCATGGCCGGTTATTTTCTCGACGCGGTGGCCGCCGGCGGGCAACCCAAGCTGGTGTGCAACTGGGTCACCGGCGAGTTGTCGCGCCGGCTCAATGAGAAGGAATTGACGTTCGACGATTGTCCGATCGATCCACCAAGACTTGCGTGGGTGGTCAAGCTCATCGACAACGGAACAATCTCCAACAATGCAGCCAGACGCGTCGTCGATTTGCTTTGGAATGGCGTAAATCCGGGCGTTGCAAGTGCCACACTTGAACCGAATGCCGCGAAAGCGCGTGGTCACGCTGCGCGAAGCGACGTCGAAAGCGCGATTGACACGCTGGGACTGCGCCAGATGAACGACAGCAGCGCACTCGAGGTCATCATCGACGCGGTGATCGCCGCCAACAACAAGAGTGTCGAGGAGTTCCGCCAGGGCAAGGACAAGGCGTTCAATGCGCTGGTCGGTCAGATCATGAAGGCCAGCGGCGGCAAGGCCAATCCGACGCAGGTCAACGAACTGCTGCGCAAGAAACTGGGCTGAGAGCCTGCCGACGGCTGCGGGCGCGTGCGACGCGGCATCTTGCTCCTGCCGCGACGCCCACCCCTTCACGCTGCGAAGTCAATCGACCAGCGTGATCGGCGTGCCTTTGTCGCCCAGCGGCAAGACTGCTCCGATCACCGCGGCGTCGGCGTAACCGGCTGCACGCAAGGCGTCGAGACACGGACCCGCCCGCGCCGCCGGCACACTGGCCAGCAATCCGCCCGCCGTCTGCGGGTCGAACAACAGCGGATACCGCGGGTGCTGCACAAATTCCGGCTGGTTGTGCAGCGCCCGGCGCAGCCGCAGGTTGGCTACCTGCAGCGAACTGACGATGCCTTGCCAGACACACTCCTGCGCACCGTCGAGCAGCGGCAGCGCCGACAGGCTCAGCCGGGCATCGACACCGGAAGGTTGCGTCATCTCCACCAGATGGCCGAGCAGGCCAAAACCGGTCAGGTCGGTGCAGGAGGTTGCGCCATGTGCCATCAACACCCGGGCACCGGCCTGGTTGGACTGGCGCATCACGTCCAGCGCCCCCTGCACCCAACGCCCACGGGCCACGAGCCGGGCATGGGCGGCCAACAAGGTGCCGGTGCCCAGGGGTTTGGTCAGCACCAGCACATCGCCCGCACGCATGCCATTTTTGCGCAACACGCCCTGCAGCGATGCATCGACCAGGCCGTTGACGGCAAAACCCAGCGCCAGTTCGCGCCCCTCGCCGGTATGGCCACCGACCAGCACACAACCCGCTGCATTGAGCACCTGCACCGCGCCCGACATCATCTGCCGCAACAGGTCTTCGACCTTGTCCTCCAGGCCCGGCGGCACGGTGGCGATGGCGGTGGCGCTTTGCGGCTCGGCTCCCATCGCGAAGATGTCGCCCAGCGCATGGTTGGCGGCAATCTGACCGAACACGTAGGGGTCTTCGATGAAGGCACGAAAGAAGTCGACCGTATGCACCATCGCCTTGCCCGCTGGCACCCGCACGATGGCGGCGTCATCGGGCGCGTGCAGGCCGATCAGCACGTCCTCGTGCGGTACGGGTGCCAGGCCGGCCAACGCGCGCGACAACACGCTGGCGCCTACCTTGGCACCGCAGCCGCCACATCGCATCGCAACCGCAGCGATCGCCTGCAACGACTCCTCCTGCGACAAGGCGATACCGCCAGCCAGGGGCGCTGCGTCGGGTGCCGCATCCATCGGCGCAAACTCACTGAAGCGGCGCATGAAGCGCCGGTCGATCCAGTCCTTCCAGCGCCAGACCCAGGCGCCGGCAAACGACAGTTTGCCGCGCGAGGCGACCGCATACCGGTCGCCGGTGCTGATCAGGGCCAGCCAGCTTCGCTGAGGACGGTACGGCTGCAGCGGCCGCTGCGCCAGCGCCGAGCGCAGGTTGCGCGCCAGTGGCAACGCCATGCGCACCGCGAACACGCCGGCTTTCTCCAACGCACGCGTATCCATGCTGGCCACGTCGCCAGCGGCGAAAACCAGCGGATCGCTGACCGACTGCAGGGCATCGTTGACCCGAATGAAACCGCGCTCGTCCAGCGCCAGTCCGGTATCGCGCAGCCAGTCGGCACCACCGGCCTGCGTGACCCAGACGATCTCGTCGGCGTCGAACCACGCGCCCTGCTGTGTGCGCAGCCGGCCGTCACGCACCTCCTGCACCGCGGCGTCGACATGTACCTGCACGCCGCGCCGCAGCAGCACCTCCACAAAGCGCCGCTGCACTGCCGTGTTGTGCGTGGGCAGCACCGTCGTGTCGGCGGTGAACAGGTGCAATAGCAACCCTTCGGGATCGCGTCCGCGCTCGCGCAATGCAGCGCGCAAGCGGTGCTGCATGGCCAGCGTCAATTCGACACCGCCAGCGCCGCCGCCGACGACTGCGATGGTCGCTGGCCCGGCATGCTCACGCATGCGTTCGAGCAGGGCCAGCCAGCGCTGGTTGAATCGGTGGATCGGCTTGACGGCAATTGCATGTGCAGCCGCACCAGGAACGGCACCGACCTGCGGCGTCGACCCGATGTTGATCGACACCAGGTCGTAGCGCAGCGCCGGCCGGTCGCGCAGCACCAGGAGCCGCTCGGCACGATCCATGCCGATGACCTCGGCGCGTATGAACCGCGCGCCAGCGAACTGCGCCAGCCGGCTCAAGTCGATGTGCACATCATCGTAGTCGTAGTGGCCGGCGACATAGCCGGGCAACATGCCGGAATACGGCGTGTGGGCTTCGGTACACACCAGCGTGACACGCACACCCGGCACCGGCTGCATCGCAAAGTGGCGCAACACGCCGACATGGCTGTGTCCGCCACCGACGAGCACGATGTCGCGCAGCACCGGTTGGGCATCACGCTGCATGCAACAACCCTTCACCGTGGAGCGCCCGATCACGGCGCAAGCGCGCTGACCCTGTGCTGGACCACATCCCCATGCGCGGCCGGTGCGCAGGCCCTAGGGCCTGATTTCGGTGCGCGGCGCCACGCCGCCGGCACGCTGCTGGTCCTGCCACAACTCCTTCAATCGCGCCAACTCGTCGTTAAAGCGTGTATCGACGCGTTGGCGTTCGTTTCCCTGCGCGGCGATGAAGCGCCGCTGTGACTGCAGGTCTTGCGAGACATCGTCGATCTGGCGTCGCAACGCAGGCGTCGCCTTGGCCGGATCGCCCTGGTAGAACTCCAGCTCGCGGTCGATCTTCTTGCGATCTTCATGCAAGGCCACGATGCGTTTCTCGGCTTCCAGCACCACTGTATCGATGCGGGCATGGGCTTGCGCACGCTCCTTGTCGTGCGCGTCGCGGCCCGGATAACGCGCGAGCATGGCCCGGTCGCGGCGCTTGTCCTCGAGCTCACGGGCGCGCTGCGCAGCCTCCTCCTTCTTCAGCTCTTCGAGTTCGGCCCGTTGTTGTGCACTCTGCGACGGCCCCACCTTGGCCCGTACCGTCCCGCTTGGGTTGAGCACGGTCTGTTCCCGATCGTTACATGCCGGGATCGGCCTGTCGGAACGCAGTTTGCGGCCGTTGGCGTCGGTGCAGGTATAGATGCCGCTGATCGGCGCAGCCTGCTGCGCGTGCAGCTCGATGGCAAGGCCCAGCAGCAACCAAGCGCCCAGGGACAGAACAGAGCGGCGACGCCGTGCGCGCAGGATCGGGGCAGTCATTGGAGTACCCTTCGTTGGGTGTCTCATGCGGGCTCCTGCACGCCATCGTCCACACCATAACGCTCGCGGTACGCGATGACCCGCGCATACTCGGTGGCAAGACCCGCATTGCTGCGCTGCTGCAGATAATCGAGCAGATCGGTGAGCCGGGCCACGCTGCACACCTGCAATCCCAACCGGTCGCGCACATGCTGCACGGCGCTGGTCGCACTGTCCTTGCCGTTGTCGGTCGCCTTTTCCTGCCGGTCCAGTGCAATCACGACACCATGGGGCGTCGCGCCGGCAGCGCGGATGATGGCGATCGATTCGCCTACCGCGGTACCGGCAGACATGACGTCATCGACGATCAGCACCCGCCCTTGCAGCGCAGCGCCGACAAGCGAGCCGCCTTCGCCATGGTCTTTGGTTTCCTTGCGGTTGTAGGCAAACGGCAGGTTGCGGCCCATGCGCGCCAGCTCGATGACCAGCGCCGCGCCCAGCGGAATTCCCTTGTAGGCCGGACCGAACACCATGTCGAATTCCATGCCGCTGGCCATCAGCCGGCGGGCATAGAATTGCGCCAGCAGGCCCAGTTTGGCGCCGTCGTCGAACAGCCCGGCGTTGAAGAAATACGGGCTCATGCGCCCGGCCTTGGTCTTGAATTCGCCGAACCGCAACACCCCCGACTGGACCGCAAACTGCACGAAATCCAGCGCCAATGCGTCGTGCCCTGGCTCCGGCGACGCTGGTCGAGCTGCATTTGCGTCCAACTTATCCGACATGGAGACTTCCTTGTTCACATTGACCAGCCTGAACCTCAACGGCATCCGCTCCGCCACCAGCAAGGGGCTCGAGCCCTGGCTGGCCCAGTCCAGACCCGATTGTATTTGCGTGCAGGAAGTCAAGGCCCAACAAGCAGACATCGCCGGCCGCTTCGAGCAGTTGGCAGGGCTCACCGGGTATTTCCACCTTGCCCAGAGGAAAGGATACTCCGGCGTCGCGGTGTATTCGCGCACGGAGCCCAGCGAGGTGGTAATCGGGTTCGGCGCACACGAATTCGACGCCGAGGGCCGTTATGTCGAACTGCGCTTCGACACCCCGCAGCGCAAGTTGTCGATCGTCAGCTGCTACTTTCCCAGCGGTTCATCCGGCGAGGAACGGCAACTGGCCAAGTACCGTTTCCTGGACCTCTTCTACCCCTACCTGACCAAGCTGAAGAAAAAGCGCGAGCTCGTGTTGTGCGGCGACATCAACATCGCGCACAAGGAAATTGACCTCAAGAACTGGAAGAGCAACCAGAAAAACTCCGGCTTCCTGCCCGAGGAACGTGCCTGGATGACACGGTGCCTGGAGCAGGCCAAGATGGTCGACGTCTACCGCAAGCTGCACCCCGATGCAACCGACGAGGCCTACACCTGGTGGAGCAACCGGGGACAGGCGTACGCGAACAACGTGGGATGGCGGCTGGACTACCAGCTGGCGACGGCTGGCCTGGCCTCCCTGGCCCGGACCGCTTCGATCTACAAGACGGAGAAGTTTTCGGACCATGCGCCGCTGACGATCGGGTACGACTTCAAATTGTGACTATCGCACATCAAGGACTCCTGCCGTTTGAGACTTTTGAGTTGTAGCCCGTCGCACTACGCACTACAATCCCGCTTTCATGATCAAGAGCTTCCGGCACAAAGGATTGCAGCGCTTTTTCGAGACGGGAAGCAAGGCTGGCATTCAAGCGGTTCACGCGACCAGGCTGCGCCTGCAACTGGCTGCTCTTGATCAGGCGGTAAGGCCCGAAGATCTTTCGGCAGCTTCCTGGAATCTGC
>CAZADK010000304.1:1351-5712 GCA_964483855.1 uncultured Rhodoferax sp. | reverse complement strand
GGCGATTGCGCCGCCAGCTGCAGGTTGCGCGCCTGCTGCAAGGACACGACCGGTGCGCGACCGGCTGGCATCACGCAGTCGTGCGCAGACGTCGCAACAAGCCCGCCGTGGAAGCGTCGAGGCCGGCAACGTCACCGCTGGCCAGCCGCGGCGCAATCGCCTTGGCCAGCACCTTGCCCAGCTCCACGCCCCACTGGTCGAAGCTGTTGATGCCCCAGATGGCGCCGCTGACGAACACCCGGTGCTCCTGCAACGCAATCAACGCGCCCAGGCTGGCCGGGCTGAGTTCATCGAGCAACAGGAAGCTGCTCGGGCGGTTGCCGGTGAAATGCCGATGACCGCCACAATCCACCTGGCCCACCATCAGCGCCTGCGCCTGAGCCAGCACATTGGCCAGCAGCAGCTCTTGATGACCCTCGAGTGCGTGGCGCGGCGTCTTCACCGCCACGAACTCGACCGGCACGATACCCGTGCCCTGGTGTAACTGCTGGAAGTACGCATGCTGGCCATTGGTGCCGGGCTCGCCCCACAGCACCGGCGCTGTGTCGAACGGCAACGCGGCACCATGCTGGTCGACCCGTTTGCCGTTGCTCTCCATCTCGAGTTGCTGCAGGTAGGCCGGCCAGCGTGCCAGTGCGCTGTGATACGGCGCGATGCTGCGGCTGGTGAAACCACAGAAGTTGCGGTACCAGATGTCGATCAGTGCCAGCCGTACCGGCAAATTACGCTCCAGCGGCGCGCCGCGAAAGTGCGCGTCCATGTCGTGGGCGCCCGCCAGGAAGGCGCGGAACCCGTCGGCGCCAATGGCAATCGCGATCGGCAGTCCGATCGCCGACCACAAGGAATAACGCCCGCCAACCCAATCCCAGAAACCGAAGGTGGTCGTGATGCCGAACCGGTTGGCCGCCGCCACGTTGGTCGTCAGAGCGCAGAAATGGCGCGCGATATCGCTGCCCCCCCGGGCTTCGAACCAGCCTTTGGCCGAGGCTGCGTTGGTCATGGTCTCGATCGTCGTGAAGGTCTTGGACGCGATCAGGAACAAGGTGTTCGCCGGCCGCAGGTGGCGCAGCGTGGCCTCCAGTTCATGCCCGTCCACGTTCGATATGAAATGCAGTCGCTTGCCCGCCTGCGCCCAGGCATCGAGCGCACGCACCGCCATCTGCGGGCCGAGGTCGGAGCCGCCGATGCCGATGTTGACGACGTCGGTGATGGCCGGATCGCGACGGATCTGCTCGGCATAGGCCAGCATCGCGTCCAGCGTCTCGTGTACCAGGGCCAGGTCGGGTTCCATCGTCACGCCCGCGGCTGACCGGGGTGTACGCAGCAACACGTGGCGTACCGCACGTTGCTCGGTGTTGTTGATGGCCGCTCCAGCAAACATCGCATCGCGATAATCCGTCACGCCGCACTCGCGGGCCAATTGCAGCAGGCGCTGTTCGATCCTCGCGTCGATCAGGTTCTTGGACAGGTCCGCAAACACATGGGGCGCCTGCTGGCTGAAAGCCTCGAAACGCCCCGCGTCGTCGGCAAACGCCTGTCGCAAGTCGAAATCCGTCGCCCGGCTGGCACGGGCAACATGCAAGGCGCTCCAGGCCGCGGTCCGGTCACATCGGGTGCGCTCCGTCATCGTGTTCTCCGGTTGTGAACTGGTCACTGGACTACCCTGCGTCCTGCGGACTGCGGGGCTGAGCGCCTTGGGAGCGGCCCGGCGGCGCTCATGCCGTGAGCAGCAATTTTTCGAGTTTCACCGCGTCGGCGCAGAAGGCGCGGATGCCCTCGGACAGCTTTTCGGTGGCCATGGCATCCTCGTTCAGGGCAAAACGAAAACCTGCTTCGTCGTATTGCATCGGCGACAGGTCGAGCGCACCTGCTGCATCGGGGTCGAGCATCCGCGGCAAGGGCGCATCGGCCTGCGCCAGCGTGGCCAGCAGGTCTGGGCTGATCGTCAGCAGATCGCAACCGGCCAGCGCCTGGATCTGGCCGACATTGCGGAAACTCGCGCCCATGATCTCGGTCCGAATGCCGAATTTTTTGTAGTGGTTATAGATCGCGCGTACTGACTGCACGCCAGGGTCGTCGGCACCTGCGTTGGCGGCCTCGTTCCATTTGCCGCCGGCGGATTTCTTGTACCAGTCGTAGATGCGTCCGACAAAAGGCGAGATCAGCTGCACCTTGGCCTGGCCACACGCCACCGCCTGGCAAAACGAGAACAGCAAGGTGAGGTTGGTATGAATGCCTTGCTGCTCGAGCTTGGCGGCAGCCTGAATGCCCTCCCAGGTCGCTGCCACCTTGATCAGCACCCGGTCTACATGGATACCCTCGCCCTGGTACAGATCAATGATGTGCTGGGCCCGGGTGAAGGTGGCATTGGTGTCGAAACTCAGGCGGGCGTCCACTTCGGTCGATACCCGGCCCGGCACCACGGACAGGATCTCGCAGCCAAAACGCACCAGCAGGCGATCCATGATGGCGTCCAGCGGCTCACCACGATGCCGGTCCACCACCTCCTGCAGCAGGTGACGGTAGTCGGGCATGCCGACCGCCTTGAGTATCAGCGAAGGGTTTGTGGTGGCATCTTGCGGCTTGAACTGTGCCAGTTGCTTGAAGTCTCCGGTGTCGGCGACCACGGTCGTGAATTGTTTCAATGCGTCGAGTTGGTTCATGGGCACTCCTGAATGGGCAAGAAAGGCAGATGCAAGTGCTGCAAGGCAACACGATATGCTTGAATTGTCGATGAAACAAAGTTACATTACCTTCACCTTTTTATGTAACTTCTGAACATGTCCTTCGACCTCGTCTTGTTCGGCGGCACCGGCGACCTCGCCTGGCGCAAGCTGATGCCCGCCCTGTTCCAGGCCTATCGCCATGGCAGCCTGCCCGAGGGCGCCCGCATCATCGGTATCGGCCGCGACGACCATTCCGACGACGACTACCGCAAATTGATCCAGACGCGTTTCGAAAAAGTGGAGCTGGACAAACGCCCCACCGAGGACGAGTTTGCCCGGTTTGCCGCTTTGCTGCATTTCCTGCGCATGGACCTGTCAGGCGATCAGGACTATCCACGGCTGGCGCAGATCCTGCGCGAACGCCAGGCCGATACCGTGGTCATGTACCTGGCAACCGCGCCTGCCCTGTTTACCAAGGTCTGCGAACAACTCGCCGCGGTCAGCCTGAACACCCCGAACACCCGCATCGTGCTGGAGAAACCGCTCGGCCACGACCTGGCGTCCAACCGTGCGATCAACCAGACGGTGTGCGGCATCTTCAGCGAACGCCAGGTGTTCCGTATCGACCATTACCTGGGCAAGCCCGCGGTGCAGAACCTGTTCGCGCTGCGTTTCGGCAATGCCTTGTTCGAACCCTTGTGGCGCCGTGAACACATCGCCAACATCCAGATCACGATCGCCGAAGAACTGGGCGTGGAAAAACGCGGCGCTTTCTACGACACCACCGGCGCCTTGCGCGACATGGTGCAGAACCACGCCTTGCAGTTGTTGTGCGCGCTTGGCATGGAGCCGCCGATCAACTCCCACGCCGACGCCATCCGCGATGAAAAACTGAAGGTGCTGCGATCGTTGCGGCCATGGACACCGGTCAGCCTGGTCAGCGACGTGATCCGGGGCCAATACGGGCCGGGCAAGATCGACGGTACCGCCGTCCAGGGTTACCGCAGCGAGCCCGGCGTGGACCCGAACAGCCATACCGAAACTTTTGTCGCGCTGCGTACCGAGATCCTGAACTGGCGCTGGGCCGGCGTCCCGTTCTACATTCGCACCGGCAAACGGCTCGGTGACCGTGATGCCCACATCGTCGTGAACTTCCGGCCCACACCGCACGCCATTTACGACTCCGACATCGGCAAGGCCAATCGGCTCGTGATCAACCTGCAGCCACGCGACGGACTGGAGTTGCACCTGCTGGCCCAGGGCCGCGACAACCGCGGCAAACCGCAGGCGCTGGCGCCGGTACAACTCGACCTGGATTTCGACACCCGCTTCGGCGCCCAGCGTGTCGGGGCCTACGAACGGCTGCTGCTCGACGTGATGGATGGCCGGCTGAACCTGTTCGTGCGCAGCGACGAGCAGGAAGAGGCCTGGCGCTGGGTCGAACCCATCATGCAGGCTTGGCAGTCCGACAGCCAGGGCCCGCGCCTATACACCAGCGGCACCTGGGGCCCAAGCGCCTCCAGCGCCATGATCGCCCGCGACGGATTCTGCTGGAGCGAGGAATCATGAGACCTTGCGTGCCAGATCAAAAATTGCGCAGCGATTTTTGCTCTGGCACCAACATTTTGTCGGATGTCGGATGTCTACCTTGCGTGCCAGATCAAAAATTGCGCAGCGATTTTTGCTCTGGCACCA
>CAZADK010000304.1:0-1251 GCA_964483855.1 uncultured Rhodoferax sp. | reverse complement strand
TGTCGGATGTCGGCCGCCCTGATCGCCACTGAACCAGGAGTCCAATCCATGCTCGAACGCATCAAGGCCTCCCTGCCATCGCTGGCACCGGCCGAACAACGTGTGGCCAAGCTGGTACTGTCCGATCCACGTCTGTTCGCAACGCTGCCGGTGGCCGAACTGGCCGACCGGGCGCATGTGAGCAAACCCACTGTGGTGCGTTTCTGCCGCAGTGTCGGTTACGACGGCCTGGTCGATTTCAAGCGCAAGCTCGTGGGCAGCGTCAGCGAGGGTGTGCCCTTCATCCACCGCAGCGTGGACGCAGACGACAAGACCGGCGACATCATGGTCAAGGTGATCGACAACACCGTCGCTGCATTCCTCAAGTACCGCAACGACGCCAGCACCGGCGCGATCGAAAAGGCGGCCCAGACGCTGGTAGACACCTACCGCAACGGCAAGCGACTCGAGTTCTTCGGCGTCGGCAATTCCGGCGTCGTCGCACAAGACGCGCAACACAAGTTCTTCCGGCTGGGCGTGAACACCATCGCCTACAGCGACGGCCATATGCAAGTCATGAGCGCCTCCATGCTCGGCCCGGGCGACTGCGTGGTGATCATCTCCAATTCCGGCCGCACCCGCGACCTGATGGACGCCTGCGACATCGCCCGGCGCAACGGTGCCTCGACCATCGTCATCACCGCCACCGGCTCACCACTGGCGAGTGCCGGCGACATCCACCTCTCGGCCGATCACCCTGAAGGGTTCGACAACTACAGCCCGATGGTGTCGCGGCTGCTGCACCTGCTGATCATCGACATCCTGGCCACCTGCATGGCACTGCGCCTGGGCGGCGACGTGGTGCAACCGCGGCTGCGCGAGATGAAGAACAATCTGCGCAGCAAGCGATATACCTGAGCTTGCGGTAACGCAACACTGCCGCCCTCAGATTGTTGTCGGCCACCGGCGGCTATGTGCGTTCGCGTGCTCGCGTGTTCAGGATCTTGTGCCGGGTCTTGGTGCCGGGTCTTGGGTCGGCGCGCGTCGCGGGAGGTCAAACCCGGCACGGGCTCCTGGTTGTGCGGTCGGGCGCTGAACGCGCCGACTGCCCTGCGGTGCTCGCGGGCGGGGCGCATCGCGCAACTCACTACGCGCCCTGCGGGCGCTCCGTTCAGACAAGCGCGATGAGAATGACAACGAAGCGCGCTGCGCGCGCCGCCCCGCCCGCTGCGCTCCTCGGCGCCCCACAAGTCGCCCGCGCCGGGTTTGACC
>CAZADK010000303.1:1735-5729 GCA_964483855.1 uncultured Rhodoferax sp. | reverse complement strand
CCCCCGGTGTTGCCGCCAGGCCGGCTCGCGCTGCTGGGCAGCAGCATCGCCAAGCCGGCCTTGGTGGCCATCGTCGGCGTCGTCGTGCTGGCAACGCTGCTGGCCGCCTGGATCATCGCCACCGTCACGCGGCCGCTGCGCCAGCTCACGCAGGCGGTGGCGTCGATTGCGAGCGGCGGGCTGCACGACGGCGCGCCCGGTACCCCCGAGGCCTTGTTGCCGGCGCGCACCGGCGACGAGTTCGGCAAGCTCACGCAGGCGTTCGCGATCATGCTCGAGACGGTGCGCCGCCAATGGGAGGTGTTGCGCCGGCTCGATCACTTTCGCCGCGAGGGTGTCAGCAACCTGTCGCACGACCTGCGTTCACCACTGACCGCCACCACCGCCTGCCTGGAAACCCTGGAGGGGCGCTGGCAAGGTGACGCGGCGCGCTCGGCCGATCGCGAACTGGTGGCGATGGCACTGCGCAACACCCAGAACGCGGCGCGCCTGGTGCAGTCGCTGGGCGACCTGGCGCAACTCGACGAGCCGGAGTTCCGGCTGCGCTGCGAGACGGTCGATGCCGGCGAGTTGCTGGACGACATCGCCATGCGTTTCGGTCAGCGCGCCAGCAATCAGGGCGTGACGCTGCAGGCCATGCACAATGCCGACGCGCCTGTGCGCCCGCCAGTGGCCGCGCTGGATATCGAACTGTTCGAACGCGCCATCGCCAACCTGGTGGACAACGCGCTGAAGTTCTGCGCCAGCGGCGATCGGGTCGAACTGTCGGCGCAGGTGCGCGGTGAGTCGGTCGAGGTCGTCGTCAGCGACACCGGCCCGGGCATTCCGGCAGCCGACCTGCCGCGGCTATTCGACCGCTTTTATCAGGCGCGCCAGTCGGTTGCACCGAGCACCGGCACCGGCGGCAAGGGCCTGGGGCTGGCCATCGTCAAGCGCATCGCCGAACTCCATGGCGGCTCGGTCAGGGTCGAGAGCCCGGCAGCGGGCGGCACCCGGGTCACGCTGTCTTTGCGGGCCGCGTGAGGCTGCACGGCACTGCGCGGCGCGGCGACGTCAGGATCAGGCCGAAACCAGTCGCAGGTAGGTGATCTCGGAGGCCACGCCAAACCGTTTGGGTGGCCCCCAGTAACCGGTGCCGCGGTTGGTGTAGACCCACAGGTCTCCGAGTTTGCGCAGGCCCGCGGTGAAGGGCTGCTGGTAACGCACGAAATGCATCCACGGCCAGAACTGTCCTCCGTGTGTGTGGCCCGACAACTGCAGGTCGAAGCCGGCACCGCTGGCCGCCAGCGCGCTGCGCGGCTGGTGCGCCAGCAACAAGCGCAGGCGTACACCGGCGGGCGCGCCGCGGATCGCCGCATGCGGGTCGCTGCGGTGGCTGGCGTCGAAATGGTGGGCGCTGAAGTCGGCCACACCGGCGACCACCACCATCTCGGTATCGCGGTGCAGCGCGATGCCGCCGGGAAACGTGTCTGCCGCCCGTTCATGATGCAACACCCGGTGCTCATTGAGCAATACCTGCACGCCCAGGCTGCGCAACTCGGCGATCCAGGCGTGGGCGCCAGAATAATATTCATGGTTGCCGGTAACGAAAAAGCTGCCGTGGGTGGATACCAGGCGCGACAACGGTGCCACGTGCGAGCGCAGGTCGTCCACGCTACCGTCGACCAGGTCGCCGGTGATGGCCACCATGTCGGCGCCCAGGGCATTGACCCGCTCGACGATACGCTGCACATAGCCATGGCGGATCGTCGGCCCGACATGGATGTCGGAGATCTGCGCGACACTGAAGCCGTGCAGGGCTTCGGGCAGGCCGGCGATCGGAACGTCGATGCGCACCACGGATGCGGTGCGTCGCGCGTTCCAGAAGCCCCATGCGGTGGCGAGCAACGCGAGCCCCGGTACGACGGCGGCACTCCCGGCCAGCAGCGGGTCGAGCGAGTACCAGCCTGCGCCGGCCAGGCCGGTCGCCAGGGCCGCCAGCAGGGCGACAACCAGCATGGCGTCACGCAGCAGCGTGAGCACGAACAGGGTCGAGAACAGGCCCATGCTGATCAGGCCGGCCCAGGTCACCAGCGTGGCGACGAAGCCGCCAGCAGCGCGGCGGCGCCTTCCCGCGAAGGCCAGGGGCATGAGCACGACCGATGCGGCCAGAACCACCCACACCAGGGTTTCGGCCAGTGGGCTCCACGCCCCCATTGGCGCAGCGATGCGCCAGCCGACCCAGCCATGCAGCAGTGTCAACAACAGGACGATAGGCGTGAAGGGCATCGGCGGGCAATCGCAGGCAACAAGACCGGGTAGTTGGGGTGAGGCGCGCCAGAATCAAGTCGGCCGGTCGCGCAGACTCCGCTGCGGCGCCGACCGGTATCGTGGCGTGCCCAGCCATGCTAAGCGCGCCGTGGGGCAAGTGGTTGTCAAGGGTTATTGCAGCGCCGGTATCGGGTCGGCCTCTCACCCTCTCAGCGGCGCCACGACGCAATGATGGCGTCCACGCCGACAAGCGGGTCCGCCCAGTGGGGCGTCCACAGCGGCACCTGCGGTGTCGGCAAGTCGACCGGCATGGCCAGTGCCGTCTGCTGCATGTGTTCCTTGCGCACGATCAGTTGCATCAGGGGCGCTGCGATCAGCGGCACATGCAGCGGCACGCAGTTGCCGACGCCGTGCGCGAAATGGTCCATCAACGCCATGAACGGTAGTGCCGGCCCGCCAGTGGCGTACACAGTCTTGCCAGCGTGCTTTTTTCTGGCAGCGGCCAGCAGTGCGGACACCGCGTCGTCATGGTGCAGGTGGTACTGGCCGGCGCGGCGCTTGCCGGCCCAGTAGGGGCGCCGGAGCCGGAACGCGGTACGGTAGGCACGCAGGTCGCGGCTGGTGGGGCCATAAAGATAACCCAGTCGTACGACGACTGCGGGGATCGGGCCGGCCAATACCTGTTGCTCCAGTTCCACGATGGTCTGCGCCAGCGAAAGCAACGGGTCCTTTTGCGGGTCTGCCAGCACGAAGGCGCAACTGGCGTGTACCAGCAAGCCGGCATCGGCGCGCATCGCGCGTTGCACTGCGGCGCGCGCCGAACGCGCGAAATCCTTCCAGGCGTGGCCGTCGTGCAGCAAGGTGTTGGCCTGCTGGCCAGCGACGTTGATGTGTACCTGGCTACGGGTCGTGTGTTGCGCGAGCAGGCGTCCGAGTTCGGACTGGGCGCCGGTGATGGTGAGGGTCATGGTGGTGTTCGGGTCTCACCGCAGCGGAAATCGGCTGCGGGTCGCTGGGACGATGCACGACTCTAACCGCATTACGCGCCTTTGACGGACACCTGCCAGTGCGGCGGCACAATGGCGTCTGGCCGTGCCGTCCGAGGCACGCAACGAAGAAAGGGTTTGCAACATGGATAACTTTCCCGCATACGTCATCTCGCGCACCGATGGCCGGGTCAGCGCGGATTTCACGACGATGGACGTTGCGTCGCTCGACGCGGGCGAGGTACTGGTGCGCGTGGCCTACGCCAGCATCAACTTCAAGGATGCGCTGGCGGCGACCGGCAAGGCGCCGATCATCCGCCGGTATCCGTGCGTGGGCGGCATCGATGCGAGCGGCATCGTCGAGAGCTCGGACTCACCGCGGTTCCAGCGCGGTGACCGGGTCATCGTGCACAGCCATGGTTTCGGCGTATCGCACCATGGCGGATATGCCGGCATGGCGCGCGTGCCGGCCAACTGGGTCAACCGGATACCGCAGGGCATGGACCTGCTCGAGGCGATCACGATCGGCGTGGCCGGTTACACGGCTGCGCTGGCGGTGCAATTGATGGAACACAACGGGCTCTCGCCGTCGCGCGGCAAGGTACTGGTCAATGGTGCCTCGGGCGGGGTGGCCAGCATCGCGATCGACATGTTGTCGCAGCGCGGTTTCCAGGTGGTGGCGGCCACGCGCAAGATGCACGAGCAGGACTATTTGGTGGGATTGGGTGCGGCCGAAGTGGTCGACGCCGGCTCATTGG
>CAZADK010000303.1:0-1725 GCA_964483855.1 uncultured Rhodoferax sp. | reverse complement strand
AATCGGCACTGTGGCAAGGCGCGGTGGATTCACTTGGAGGCGAGGCCTTGGCCGGGCTGACCCGCGCCATGCAGCGCGATGGCGTCATCGCCAGCCTGGGCAACGCGATGGACATCCACTTCTCCACCACGGTGATGCCGTTCATCCTGCGCGGTGTGCGCCTGATCGGCGTGAACTCCGACAACGAGCCGCCACTGCGCGAACACCTGTGGCAACGCCTGGGCAGCGACCTGCGCCCAAGTCACCTGGCGCGCATTGCGCAAGTCCATGCATTCGATGAACTGCCGGTGATGATGCAGGAGGTGGCGGGCGGGCGCATCAAGGGGCGTACGGTGATTGCGGTCTCGCCGGACATCGGTTGAGGCATGCGGCCCGGGCCTTGCGAACCTGGGACTTGCAGCGCGCGATCACTGCGGCGGTCACGCCGGCACTGCTGCCTGTCCGTGATCAGCCTTGCGAGCAGGCCTTCTGGTACAGCTCGCTCGCCCGTGCCGTGACCGGCCCCGGGTTCCCGTCGCCGATCACCCGCCCGTCGATCCGCGTCACCGGCGTCACGCCGCCCAGCGTGCCGGTGACAAAGGCCTCCGGGGCCGAATACACCTGTGCCAGCGTGAAGTCGCATTCGCGCACCACGCCGCCGTCTGCCTGCCAGGCCCCGATGACGTTGGCCTGGGTGATGCCCTTGAAGCTGTACAGGCCGCTGGACGTCCACAGCGCGCCATCCCGCACGATGAAGAAGTTGGTGCTGTTGCAACTGGCCACGAAACCGCGCGGGTCGAGCATCAGGGCTTCGTCGGCGCCCAGGTTGATGGCCTGGATCAAGGCCTGGATCAGGTTCAGCCGGCTGTGGGAGTTGAGCCGCAGGTCGAACACGTCCGGTCCGCTGGTGCGGTAGGTCGAAGTCATCAGCGACAGGCCGCGCGCGCGGGTCTCGGGTTTGGGTGTCTTGTATTCGGCAACGATGACGACCGTGGCCTTGCCGATGACGAAGCGCGGGTCCTGGTTCGGTGTTCTCTTGGTGCCGCGGGTGACCATCAGCCGGATGTGCGCGCCGTCGGTCATGCCGTTGCGCTGCAGCGTCTGCCACAGTGCCTGCTCCATCGCGTTGCGGTCCATGCCGATGTCGAGCGCGATCGAGCCCGCACCCTCGTACAACCGGTCCAGGTGGGCCTGCAGGCTGATGATGCGGCCCTGGGTCAGGCGCAGCCCTTCCCAGACGCCGTCGCCCAGCGCGAAACCGCTGTCGAACACCGACACCTTGGCCTCGTCGCGGGCAAAAAATTTGCCGTTCACGTACACCAGAACGGTATCGTTGCGCGGGTCTGCGGCGTACCCTTGGGCGCTTTCGGAGGATGTATTGGTCATGGTGCGGCGGTGCGTCGGTGTGAGTGGTGGTGCCATGGGTGCAGTAGGGTGCCGGCGCAGTCGTGCGAACGCGCGGTCCGCCCTGCGCCTTCGCGCTAAAAGTGGAATTCGTTGTGGCGCGCCAGGAAGGCCTGGGTACGCGCCTGCTGGGGATGCTTGAGCACCTGGTCGGGGGTGCCTTGTTCGTGGATCACGCCGTCGGCGATGAACACGATGCGGTTGGCGACGTGATAGGCAAAACCGAGTTCGTGCGTCACCAGCAGCATGGTGCGGCCTTCCTCGGCCAGCGCGCGGATGGTGCGCAGCACTTCGCCGACCAATTCAGGGTCCAGCGCCGACGTGGGCTCGTCGAACAGCAGC
>CAZADK010000302.1:478-5736 GCA_964483855.1 uncultured Rhodoferax sp. | reverse complement strand
GCTGCGCTGCAGCGCAGCTTCGACCTGCGCCACGAAATCGGGCTCCATGAACTGGTGCGCGCTCACGTTCACTGCCATCGTGAGATGCCGCGTCTTGTCTCGCGCACCCCATTGCGCCAGTTGGGCGCAGGCGGTATCGAGTACCCACAGCCCCAGCGGCACGATCAGGCGGGTCGCCTCGGCGATCGCAATGAACTGCCCGGGCGGTATCTGCCCGCGCTCGGGATGCTGCCAGCGCACCAACGCCTCGGCACCACTGACCAGACCGTTCTTGCCCACCACGGGCTGGTAGTGCAAAACGAATTGCCGCTGCTTGAGCGCCGCGCGCAGGTCGGACTCCATCGCGGCACGTGCATCGACGGCCGCCTGCATTCCCTCGTCGAACATGCGCAGCGTGTTGCGACCTGCGGCCTTGGCCTGGTACATGGCCAGATCCGCCTGCTTGAGCAGATCCTCCACGCTCTGATCGCCCCGACCGAACAAGGTAATGCCGATGCTGGGCGTGCTGCGGTACTCGCGCCCGGCCAGCAGAAAGGCCGGAGCGAAAGCTTCCAGTATCTTGAGACCGACATGTTCGGCGTCAGACGCTGCGTCCATGGCCTGGGCACTGAGTCCTTGGAGCATGACGACGAATTCGTCTCCGCCCAAGCGCGCGACTGTATCGGCCCCCCGCACACAGGCCAGCAACCGCTGCGCGACCTGCAACAGCAACTGGTCGCCGGTCTCATGGCCGAGTGTGTCGTTGAGCGTCTTGAAATTATCCAGGTCGATGAACAACAGCGCTGCATGCTGCTGGCTGCGCGCATGGGTCACCAACGCCTGCTTCAGCTGCTCGATCAGCAGCCGTCGGTTGGGCAAGTTGGTCAACGCGTCGTAGAAGGCAAGCGCGTTGATCTGGTCCTGTGCCGCCTTGTCCGCCGTGATGTCGCGTCCGATGCCGCGGTAACCACGGAACACGCCTTTCGCATCGAAGACCGGCATGCCGCTGATCGAGGCCCAAAGGAAGGTGCCATCGGGCTTCTCGAACCGCATCTGCAACTCGCGAAATTCACGGTGCGCACGCAGGTCGGCCCGGTGTTGTTCCCATTGCGACAGCGTCAGCTGGTTCTCACCGATCTCCCAGCGCTTCTTGCCCAGGTAAGTTGCGCCCAGCAAATGCTGGTTGGCCGATGCGCTCCAGTCGGTCTGCTCGCCCTTGACGGGCACGAACCGGAACTCCTCGTCCTGCTCCCAGTACCAGTCCGACGACAAAGTGGTCAGGGCGCGGAACCGCGCCTCGTTCTCGCGTAGCTGCTCCTCGGCCCGCTTGCGCGCGGTGATGTCCATGCAACTCACCTGCACCGCCGGCTCGCCATTGAGCCGAATCAGGCACGCCTGCGCCTGCACATCGACGACCGATCCATCGACGCGCAAGTAGCGCCACTCCTGCATCGGGAAATCGATGATGTCGTTCTGCGCCAGCTGCGCGCGCTGCGCAATCAGCGCGTGTTGATCCGGGTCGACGTAATCCAGGATCGAGCGACCCAGCAGCATATCGGCGTCGGGCGCACCGAGCAGCCGAACCGCGGCCGGATTGACGAACAGCACCCGATTGTGCTGGTGCACGACAACCGCGACCGGCGAGGCATCGACCAGGGCCCGGTAGCGCCCCTCGCTTTCCACCAGCACCTGCTGCAAACGGTATTGCTCGCTCACGTCGCTGAACACCAGCACCACCCCGACCAGCTGGCCGTCTGCATCCCGGATCGGCGCCGCACTGTCCGAGATGTGCCGCTCCGAACCATCGCGGCACAACAAGGCGGTATGGTTGGCCAGCCCCATCACATCGCCACTGGCAAGCACATACTGGACGGGATCGACCGGTACTTCCCGGGTCACCGCGTGCACGATGCGGAACACCTCGGTCAAGGGCCGCCCCAGGGCCTCGTCCAGCGGCCAGCCGGTCAGGCGCTCGGCAACCGGGTTCATCCGGGTGATATGCCCCCGCACGTCGGTGGCAATCACCGCGTCACCAATCGACTGCAAGGTGATCGCCAGGTTCTCCTGGCTGGCGCGCATCGCCATCTCGGCCAGCTTGCGCTTGGTGACATCCTGGACGATGGACAAGCTGCCAACGATGTTTCCCTGCGCATCGCGCATCGGGCCGTGCCGCACCGTGTTCCACACCGGGGGATGGCTGCCGTGCACCAGTACGTCAGGACGCAACACCTGCTCGCCCTTGAGCGCACGCGCGCACGCCTCCATCACTTCGCCATACTGCGCCGCAGGCTCCCTGGGGTAGGTCTCGGCCACGCTGCGCCCGAGCATTTCGTCGCGCGTGTGGCCCCGGATGGCCTCCATCGCCGGGTTCCACTCGAGGTAGCGCCCTTGCGCGTCCATCACGTTCAGGCCCAGCGGCAGGTTGTCGATGATCTGGCGGAAAAAGTTGAACGCCTCGCGCAGGTCGCGCTGCGCGGCAACCTGCGCGGTCACGTCGCTGAACACCAGCACCACGCCGACGGTAACGCCGTCCTTGTCCCGTATCGGCGCGGCGCTGTCGGCGATGTGGTAACGCGTGCCGTCGCGCGACACCAGCTCCGTTCCGTTGGCCAGACCCACCACCTGCCCCGTGCGCAGCACCTCCTGCACCGGATCCGGAGCCATGCCACCGTCCGGCGCAGCCGTGATCCGGAATACCTGGTTCACAGGCTTGCCGTCGGCCTGGGTGCGTTGCCATCCGGTGAGCCGCTCGGCTGCCGGATTCATCCGGATCACCCGGCCCGCCGCGTCGGTGGCGATCACGGCATCGCCGATCGACTGCAGCGTGCTCGCAAGGTTCTCCTCGTTCTCGCGCAAGGCCAATTCCGCCAGCTGGCGGGCCTGCAGCATCTGGTTGAACGCATCTCCCAGTTCGGCCACGTCCGGCGGCGCATTGGATGTGGCGACCCGCGCCGCGGTGTCGCCCGCTGCAATGCGCGTGCTGGTGGCGACCATGGCTTCGAGCGGTTGCACGATACGCCGCGACAGGCGCCAGGCCAGCACCAAGGCCAGTGCCAGCAACGCGATGCTGCCCAGCACACTGTTGCGCAGGGCTGCGTCCGCAGGGGCGAAAACCGCGTCGCGCGGCAAGCCCGCGAACACCAGCCAGCCAGTACCTGGCATGCGCCGGTAGGCAAAGATCCGCGCCACGCCGGTCTGGTCCTGCAACTCGACCACGCCCACCAGGTTGAATTCGATAACGTCGCTGGCAGGGGCGAGCTGCCGTGCCAACGACCGCCCCAGATATTCGGACAGCTCGGTGGAGCGCAGGATGATCTGCGACTGGCGGTCCAGCACCGTGACCAGCACGCCTTGCGGCAGGTCTTGCATGACCAGCTGGTTGAATTTGAGCAGATCCAGCGGCAACGCAACCAGTCCGAGCGCAGCGCCAGAATCCTCACGCACCGGCGTCGTCAGGACCGTGACCCAACGCTGGGCCTTGGGTGCAAAAAACGCGTTGCTGGCATAAAAGCCGTCTTGCGCCAACGCCGGCGCAAACCAGGGAAACTCCAGCAGCTGCTCACGCCTGGGTGGGTCGGGCATGTAGGTGCAGACCGGGTTGCCCAGCCGGTCACGGGTACCAATCGTGACGAACTCCGGATTGAGCCGGGTGAAGCTGCCAATCAGAGGGTCGCACACTCCGGGGGACATGGCCCGGATCAGGGGCTGCCCCGCAATCAGCATCAAGGTATTGGAATAGTCGTTCAGCTGACCCTGCAGGCGACCCGACACACTGTCGGCGAGCTGGCGTACCCGGTCGATCGCGACCCGTCGATCACGCTCTCGTTCATGCACCAGGTGCCATATTGCGGCAACAAAAGCCGGCAGCAAGGCCACCAGCACCAGCACGATCAGTTGCAATCGGATCGATTTACGTCCAAACCCCCAGGACGATCGCAATGAGGATGCCGCAGGCGAATCCATCGAGCAATCAGCTCAAGCCACGTGCGCCACAGGCAACAACCCGTCCGGCACGCATGTGCGGCACCATGAAGAAAACATTTCCGCGCACTCCCGATTCCGCAGAAGATTCCCGTCGACAAGGCGCAGGCCCCCGGGGGGATCCCACTGCCCGTTCAGGATGACTTGACCACAACGCAATCCGCATGGGGGCCAGCCGGCTTGTATCTGCCCGTCTGCAAGCGGTCAAATCTTATCATCGGCCAGTGGCGTGGGCTTCGTATCCGAACAAACACCAGCGCCTTGAGTGGCCAGCCCGGGAACCGGAACAGGCACTTTGCAAGTAAGCACGCGTTTTCTCGTGCCGCGCTCCAGACGCGCCCGGCCGATTGAGCGACAGCTGGCCGATCAGTCGAGCAATCTCGGAAACAGCGGGTGTTCCATCGCTGCGCCAGCGGGCAGTTCGCGAGCCAGCCCTTCAAAGGGTGGGGAGGTCACCCAGCGCCGGGGGGCATGCGTGATGTCATCGCCCAGGAAACGCAGGCTGAAGACGCGCCTGCGCTGCGTCCCTGCGACACCTGCGGCCGCGTGCAGCGTAAGCATGTGAAAACACACGAAATCGCCCGGCTCGATCGCCCAGCCCAGGATCGGATGGCGCGACCGGTCAGCCTCGATGTCCGGCAACTCCTGCAGGCTGCCCTCGGGAAACCAGCGCGCCTCGTTGGACAGGAAACTGCGCGGCATCAGCCAAGGCCCGCGGTGCGAACCGGCAATGAACTCCAGCGTCGCCGAACGGGACACCGGGTCGACCGGAATCCACATGCTGATGTTCTGCTGGCCCTCGATGTTGTAGTAGGGCTGGTCCTGGTGCCAGGCGGTGCGTTGGCGTGTACCCGGCTCCTTGACCAGCAGATGGTCGTGGTACAGCCGCACCTGGCGCGCGCCCATCAGCCGCTGCGCGAGCAGCGCCAATGGCGAGCGGTAGATGAAGTCGTGGTACTGCGCGATCGACTGCCAGTTGCAGAAGTCCTCGAAAAAACGGCCTGGATCGTCGAGCCGGCTGGCGATCTTGGCGCGCGGGCTCGGATGCGCCAGGTTGGCCTCGATACCATCGCGCAGCAGGGCCAGTTCATCGGTGTCGAGCAGCCGGCGGATGACGATGGCGCCGTCTCGGCGGTAATTCTCGATGTCGGCCGCGGACAGCCGGGCATCGACGCGGCGACGCAGCGAATCGCCATCCAGCGCGTGAGGCCCCCGTGTTGTCGTGACTGTCATGGACCTCCTGCGGCGACCAGGGCGACCCACCCCGACACGGGGAGCCCGATCACGAGCCACGGAAC
>CAZADK010000302.1:0-468 GCA_964483855.1 uncultured Rhodoferax sp. | reverse complement strand
GACCGGGATCAATCCGGGATCCACAAGGCCGGCAAATCGGCCATCGAGCGCAAGATCGGCGACAAGGCGCCGTCGCGCACCAGCTCGGCGGCATGCGCGATATCGGGCGCCAGGTAGCGGTCCTCCTGCATCGCGGGCACCGTCCGGCGCAACAGGGCGTGTGCCTGCTCCAGCGCCGGAGAACTGCGCAGCGGCCGCAGAAAATCGATGCCCTGCGCACACGCCAGCAATTCGATGCCCAGGATATGGGCGGTGTTGTCGATCATCGCCTGCAGCCGGCGCGCGGCAAACGTGGCCATCGACACATGGTCCTCCTGGTTCGCGCTCGTGGGCAGGCTGTCCACGCTGGCCGGATGGGCCAGCGACTTGTTCTCCGATGCCAGTGCCGCCGCCGTCACGTGGGCGATCATGAAACCGCTGTTCAGGCCGGCATCCGCGGTCAGGAACGGCGGCAGACGCGACACGCTG
>CAZADK010000301.1:0-5751 GCA_964483855.1 uncultured Rhodoferax sp. | reverse complement strand
ATCAGCCACGGCAGCGTGAAGTGGAACTCGACGACGGGCTGGCCGCCGAGCGCGAGATCGAGCAGCGGCTGGCGAACCCCGACTACTGAGACCGGGCTGAGGCAGGCCCGAGCCCGCCACGGCCCAGGCTAAACGCTCTCGTGCGCCCGCGGAGGCCAGGCCTCGCCCCAGCAAGCACCATCAGGTCTGATCCGTGGCCTGTTCCGCGGCGATCTCTGGCGCTGACTTCCGCGACGCGCGCGGCTTGCGCGGGCGACTCGCGCGTTTGCGCATCGACTTGCTCGGCGCCGCCGCTGCGGCGGCTGCCGGAGCTGCCTTGGCAGCGTCTTTGGCGGCGCGATCGAAGTCGGCTGCATCGACCTCGGCGATCGCCTCTTCGCGCGCCTCGGCCCACAAGTCGCCGACATGTTCGCGGGCCCGTGCGGCGATCAGTGTCGCGCGTTCCAGGCTGCGCGCCAGGTTGCGCGCCAGGCTGCGCGCCGTGCGGCGCAGGAGTTCGGGGTCGCGTGCCACGGCAACGCCGGCTGCAAAGCCGAGCATCGCCGTGGCAGCGACGCCCGTCACGCCCAATGCCGGCACGCCCGGGCGAGTCATATCTTCGATCTTCATGCGGGTTCACTCCCAAGGATTCTTTTGGCGACAGTTCGACGCCGTCGGCTTGTCTTCGCAGGCCGGGGCAACGCGGACACCGGCTCGACCAACGGCTCCTTCGGCGCATCGGCGGTATCAGCGCCGACGCCGAACTGAGTCACGCGGATCATGCGGCGCACCGCCAGCCCGTGCAGCAGTAGGAGGGCGCAAACCCATGCATCTCGGGCTTCGACCGAGGCGCAGCCGTCAGTCTGTGTCGGGGTGCCGGATTTGAGCACAAGCGTGAATCCCCGACCGCGATCTGGCGTCGGCTGCCGGGCTGCCGGGCTGCTGCTGCCGGGGCCGTCAGTCGGTTAGCATCGCGGTGCAATGTCATCACGCCGTCACCCCAATCCTGTACGCGCAAACTTGCCCGACACCAGGGCGCTTTCATGGTGGCGCACGCTTTGCGCATTGGCCGGCGTAAATGTGTGTCTGTGGTTGGTCGTCTGGTACGCCGGCCCGGGTTCGGGTCTTTATGCAGGATGGCAACTGACGCTGTCGGGCGTCTACGTGCTGGTGTGTGCGTACCGATCGGTGCTGCCCCGGGTGGATCTGGAACGTCTGGTGGTGGTGGATTCCTTCTGGTCCAGCATCATCCTGGGCCGCACCGCAGCCACGGTGGCCGAAATCTGCTTTGGGGTGCAACTCGGCCTGTTGGTCAACCAGCTGGGGGCGGTGGCCGGCCTGCCTATGGTTCAGCATGCCGCCTGGGGCATTCCGGTGTTCATGACGCTAGCGCAGGCCTTCTGCTGGCACAGCGTATTGACGCTCAACCACATCACGCAGGCCGTCGAGTCACTGCTTTGGGCAGCTGGGTTTTCGTTGACCGCTGCGCTGCTGGCGGTGGTCGCGGGCCACAGCATCGGCTGGGTCCAAGCACTGGCATTCTTCGGCCTTGCAGGGTCGCTGGCGTTCATCACCTATGTGCTCACCGTGGACGCCCCGATGTATCTGCGCCGCCACCGAGAGGGCCTGGCCCGTGGGCAGACCTACCTGAGCCTGGCGCAGGGCGCGCGTGATGCCCTGTACCGGCGGGTGCCCAGCCGGCATTGGCCGGCCTGGAAAGCCGATGCCATGTGGCTCACGCCTTACTTCAGCGTGGGTGCCTGGGTCAGCATCGCGATGGTCTGGGTACCCGGCCACTGAAACACCCGGTTCGGGCGAGACGCCGTACAGGCGCCCTTCACCAGCGCCTGCTAATGGCCGACAGCGCAAGTACGCGGTCGCGCCTGGAAGTTGTCTCGTGGCGTCTGACGCATGGGTGACCACGTTGACAAGAAACTGCGCCATGACGCGGGCTGGACCCTTGACGGGGCCGATTGGGCCAGACTTGTCGAGGAGATGTGTGAGGTGGGTGATGTACATCGGGCGTGACTCAATCATGCGCCGGGACTTGAGCGTCGAGGTCGATCCTGCTTGCCCGTGTCGCACGGCTGATCACAACATATCTGAGGCTCACTCGAGACCGATCATGGCGGCAACGGATCGGCTTGATCCGACTATGGCCCGCGCGCCGTCAGTTGCTCGTGCATTCCCGCGAGCGGCAGCTTTCGGGCGCTGCGGCGTAATCACCGTCCCGGCCAACTGCTGCGATTCATGATGACTACGCGAGCGTCTCTTGGTCGATTGCCGCCAGATAGCATCGTGTCCGAAGCGGACTCCCAAGGTTTGAGCTAACGCGCCGCCAGGGGCCACGGACCGGAAGTGCTCGGCTCGAACGAACGGTTGCTAGTCGCATTCGCGCTAGTTCTTCCTTGAATGCCAAATGAGCGAAACACCGAGAACAATCATCCATAGCGGCAACAAAACGTTGTTCACATCGGCAAAGAGTTGCACGGCAGGCGTGACATTGCGAAACGCTCCAATCACAAACAGTAAGGCGAACACCACGCCGCACCACCCCAACCACTTCGGGTACTGCGTCTCCTTGAGAAATGAAAGGCCAACAAAAAAGAAAAAGACCGCCAGGCATACCTCACCCAGAAACTCGCCGATGTAGTTGCCGAGGTAGACGTTCAGACCCAAGAATACGGTCGCAAGGCTGCTCTTTGCTTCGACGCCAGACTGAGCATAGGCATCCGCAAGCGCCCAGTTGATGCTTGGCCAACGCATCAGGCCCAAACACATGGCCAGCGAACCAAGTGATGCCGCGACGAGCGCAAGCGTCATGCGACCGCGGCTAGACGGGCAGGCGAAATATGCGCCTACCGCTCCCGGCACGAGAAACAACGGTAGAAATGCGTACGGCGCCCAGACGGCTCTCATGGTCGCCCCACCAGCACGCAGACGCGGAAGCACTTCGGAAGCACTGCCATCAAGAATACCCGGATAGTCGAAGTTCGCAGCCAGATAGCTGAAGACAGAAACGAAGCGACGATTATTGGGCGATGTTGCATTCACGTCTCCTTTTGCGCGCATGGTTCTATTGATATCCAACGACGGCGCTGCTCGGCACGCAACCCGCTCGGATGATATTCTGGCCAGAGCAACACTTCAAAATGGTCTTCGCGGATAACGCAGCAATTCACACAGCACTCCGGCGCCGCGATCCGAACACCCTCCGTCACTTCGAAATGTCACTGGTCTGTTCATTGCAGGCTTCCAGCAGGCACCCTCGCAGCCACCGGAGTGCTGTGTCGGCATCCATTCTCGGGTGCCACAGCATTGATACGGTGATTTCAGGCGTTGCCACCGGCAGGGAAAAGCTGAACATGCCAGCGCGAAGATTTCCTGTGTGTCGCTCTGGCACTGTGGCAATGAGGTCGGAAGCCCTGGCAAATGCCAGAGCACTGGAAAAGCCCCCGACGAACGTCACGATTTCTCGCTCCAGCCCCAGCATCTGCAGCGCGTCGTCCAGCACCCCGCGATTCAAACCGCGCCGCGATACCAGCACGTGCTTGCCTGCCGCATAGCGCTTTGGGGTGATGTTCTGTTTACTGATGGGATGCCCTTCGCGAACGACTCCGATAAACCTGTCGCGGAAAAGGGCGCGTGTGCGAACCTCTTGCCCCGTCGTGTCGCCGATAACGCCGGTCTCCAGGTCAACGGTTCCATTGCGAAGTGCGGTGCTGTCCTTATCCAGCTTCTGCACGAATCGAAGCCGCACGCCAGGCGCTTGTTCGCTGACGCGCGCTACCAGGCCCGGACCGAAATTCTCCGTGAATCCATCGCTTACTCGCAGCGTAAAGTTTCGGTCCAACCGCTTGAGGTCCAGCTTCTGCGCTGGACGCAACACCGCGCCCGCGCTCTCAACGAGCTGACTCACCTGCTCGCGAAGCTGGAGCGCTCGCGGGGTGGGCACCAGTCCGCGTCCCGCCCGCACCAGGAGCGGGTCGCCCGTTGTCTCGCGCAATCGCGCCAGCGAGCGGCTCATTGCCGAGGGGCTCAGCTGAAGCCGCTGGGCAGCCCGGGCAACGTTGCCTTCCGCGAGCAGCACGTTCAGGGTGACCAGCAAGTTGAAGTCCGGTGATGACATGACAGGACGATAGCATTCGCAGCCCCATTTGGAGAAGCGTTTCATGCATTGATTAAATGCAATTCATGCGTCTTCCGCCGGCGCACTGACTTGCGTAGGCTCTCACACCTCCACAACGATTGAGATGCATGCCATGTGCAAAAAAACTGCTTCCGAGACCTTAAAAACCAGCGACCGTTGCAAAGCAGGCAGCCGTGCCTCTGCGTCCAACAGCCGATGGTCGCAGGCGCTGGAGCCCCTGTACTGGGACCAGCGCTATGCATCGAGCGAACTCGTCTGGACGGGCGACGCCAATCACACTCTGGTTGCAGAAGCCGAAGGTCTGCTGCCGGGCTACGCCTTGGACCTGGCGTCAGGCGAGGGCCGCAACGCAATCTGGTTGGCCGAGCAGGGCTGGTCGGTGCGGGCGGTGGACTTTTCCAGCGTGGCGAACGAGAAAGCGATTCGTTTGGCCAAGTCGCGCCACGTCGACCACAAGGTGGATTTTGAAACGGCAGACCTACGTGTCTTGGCGCCCGGCCTTCAATGTTACGACCTCGTCACGCTTGTTTACCTGCAGATTCCCCAGGCAGAGCTCAATCCCATTCTCGTGAAAGCCGCCAGCGCCGTCGCCCCCGGCGGAACCTTTCTCCTCGTCGCACATGATTCAGAGAATCTGGAGCACGGCTTCGGTGGTCCGCAGCAGGCTGGCATGCTCTACACGGCCGCGCAAGTGGTCGCCGCGCTTGGGGGCGAACTCGCCATCGAAAAAGCAAGCCGCATCGAGCGCCCTGTTGAAACGAAAGAAGGCATCAAAATCGCCATCGACTGCGTCGTTCGCGGCAAGCGCCTCTGAGTCAACCAGCCCTCTTCGACAAACAGATGCGTCAGCGAGGGGCGCAGCCCTTTCCAGTCGCACCTAGTCAGTATGAGAGGCCTGTAGGTTAGGTAAAACATGACTGCCAAAGTTGCCCTTCCGACGAGAATAGCGCGCAGTCTGAACTGGACAAACAACAAACTGGCCCAGGGCATCAGCCTTACGAGACATGGTTACAGGAATCGAGCTGTGAAGACCCACCGTCAAGACTGGACGAACCTTGTGCTGCTCATCGCCCTGAGTCTGGTGCCGATACTGGCGGGCATGCACCGGCTGGCTCGCTTGGCCGGCAGCGGCACTGCTCCCAAGGGGGACCTACGCTTCTTTCTTGCCCCAATGCCGGTGACTTTGCACATCCTTGCCGCCACGCTGTACTGCGTGCTCGGCGCATTGCAGTTTCACAAACCACTTCGACTTGCCCATCCACAAAGGCACCGCCGCCTGGGATGGATTTCAACCGTTGCTGGCTACCTTATGGCCGCTACCGCTATCTGGATGACGCTGAGCTATCCCATTCCCATCGAAATGCAAGGTGGTTTGCTCATGGTCGTGCGGATGGCGGTCGCAACTGCGATGGCGGCTTTTCTCACGCGCGGTCTAATGGCCATCATCGGCGGGAACGTGCGTAAGCACCGCGCTTGGATGATGCGGGCTTATGCCCTGGCACTCGGTGCAGGAACACAAGTCTTGCTCTTTATCCCGCCTGCCATCTTCGTCGGGGAAATTCTCGGGCTTCCGCGAGACCTCTTGTTGACGGCTGGATGGCTTTTGAACCTGCTCGTCGCGG